>JALHEL010000201.1 GCA_022837205.1 Leptolinea sp. | reverse complement strand
CCCAACCGCATCCGAACCCGATCTGCAGAAGAGCCATGGATAGATTTTTCTCTCTTACGTCTTCACCAAATTGTATTAATTGATCTATTTTTTTCAGAATTTTTTGAGAATCCGGAACGCGGCTGTACCAGTCTTTAAGAAGATATAATCGATTCATTCCGTATTCATGGATTTCGGGAATCCAGCGGTCCAAATGAACTTTCGCAGGTAAAAAAGATTCTTTGCCCAATAGAAAATCATCTACGGTCACAGAACCGAAGAATTCGTTCCTCAACTGAATCGCTTCGATCTCGATCGGCACCGATTTTTGCGTATTCGGATTCGCGGTGAGCGGATTGGTATTGGCGACAAGAAGACCATATCCGGGCCGGCGATTTTCCGGCGGTAACAACGCATCCGAAATTCGAAATGCCCGCATCCAATCGGAATTGGGGTCCGGTCCGAACAGCGTTCTTTCAATTTCGTCATCCGCCTTTTTCGAATTGGATTGAAATTTGATCTTTGATTTCAGATCCGCACCTTCAGCTTTTAAAATCTGAACCGCCAATGCCGTTCGAATCGCCCCTTTGATCGATGATCCCGGGATATACGGGCAATCAAACGGATCCTTAACACATGCCCGTAACTGACTATATTCTCTTCCCGCTCGAATTTCTCCCGGAATCCGATATCGAAAAAGCCGGTTCGGATTCCCCGCCGAATCGAGAACGAAATCCGCCGGATTCAGTAATTGCGCCGGAGTTTTCGTTACATTTCGATCGTTCGCTCGGGATGCAAGGATTTCATCGACATTCAGACGCCAAGTGAAACCGGTTCCCTTATACTCTTTAATGATTGATGTCTGATTTACAAAATCGTAATTCAGTTTCAGCTCTTCGCCGCTCCCGATATGCAACGGAGAAAGCGTCCTGATCATGAAGTTATATTTTGTCATTTTCCGTTCCTTTCTCCGCTAAAGCCGGATAACCGACTGCCAACGCATACCCGTTTCGCCAAACCGGATGCCCCACCGGGCGGGTCCCCAGATAATCCGGTTGTACATCCGCCATCGAACCGTAAACCGCTTTCCGACCGGATGCCAATACCGATCCTTCGCGAATCAAATTCAGATTTCGTCGTCTTTCGACAGCCTTGCCTTCCGGCGATAACCAACCGCCCACCCGGTCCAAAGCATAAGCGGAATGTGAATCGGACAGTGCGGGAATTTCATCCGCCGCCGGCAGATAACGGCTTAAACTGACCCAGGGAACGGCGTCAGACGTCTCCACATCCGGTAAGGTGATTTGCGGCTCAGGAGCATAGATATAATTTCCCAACCCGATACTGCGCTTTCCACCCCAGCCGGCACAGGATAATTCGGTCAAAATACCGTCGAATTTATCCCGACTTTCATCCGAATCTTCAAAGCGTTTCACCCCGAACCACAAACCGCAATGCGGCGCAAAACGGACTTCATCCAAAAAATACAGGGTGGATGCCGAATTTTCCCGGTCGACTGTCACCCGCGGTCTTTTGATCCGTTGCCAGATAAGCTTTGTTTCTATCAGCGAACGCTCACCGAAGGCCTCGGAATCCGCCTTCCCTGTCTTTTTTCGTTGTTCAGGGACGGACGGTTCCTTTCGAAAATCGGACGAAAGTGTCGCAAATTCCTCACGGGATATCAAGACCGATCCGTCTTGCATCAAAACACCTTTTTTGATTTCTTCGGTCAACGACCCGCTGTTCAGCAACGATTTGAAAATGTTTTCCGAAACAAAAGCAATCTTTTTCACTTTTTTAGGAGGCAAGGATTCTTCGTGGCGATTCGGATCGGCAATTTTGCCCGAACGGAACGGTTTCGGATAAAAGCGTACACCGCCGGCACGCGGAAAGACGGATGATAAGAGAAACGGCGGTTTTCCGACCCGAAAGGGTTCCAGCATTTCTTCGATCGCCTGCGAACCGTACAACTGGGACGCACAAAAAACCATGGCGGCGAAAAGGCTGTCGGAAGGAAAAGTCACGTTGCTTTCAACCTCCCCGGGGCCTTGCCTGCCGAAGTGAAACGCCGAACCCCGAATATGGTAGATTTCCAAATTCATGATTCACTCCTCTGCGAATATCAGATCCTTTTTAATCGAAGCAAGGAGCTGCGGGTATTCATCCTTAAACTGTTTCAGATCGGCATATTTTCCCAACTTCGTCTCCGTACTATAATCTTCCGCGGTCCGCAGCGAAAGAGTCAGCTCGCGGAAATGAATTTTTCCGCTGCCACGGGAACCGCCGCCCCCAAGGTAGTCATCTTCCGCCAACTGCATACAATCCAGCAAATCGGACAGAGAGGATAGATCTTCCGATCGATAGAAGGAAAGCACCATTTCAGCCGGACCGAAAACGGATCCGGCGGGAACGCGTTCGATACTGCGAGGAGAAGCCGCTGCCGTCACCCGGTCAATCGCCACTTCGGCTTTGGTTTCGGTAAACATCTGATCGGTATGGGCGTTATTCAACATTTTAATGGAATCACTCGTCAAACGCACATCCCGCACCAGTAGAATGGCCGGTGTACCGATCCCTTCCGTTGCCGGTAAACCGAAGAGACGGCATACCGGACAGGGATTTTTCGCATCCTCGCCTTTACAGACATGGATACTTGCTTTCCCGACTTTTTGGTTCTGCAGACTGCCCAATTTTTTCTCCAATTGCGATCGCATTTTGCCGCGCAGCGATGAACCGGGGATCAAAGGTTCCAAGGTTATCGGATCCCGAATGACCGGGTTGTCGATCCCGCCTATTTCAAGCGATCCGCCCGTCCCACCAATATGAAGACCGGTAACGGCTTCAATTTCGCAACGAATAAAAACTCTTCCGGCTAATTTAATTTTCGACATCATTTCTTCCCCTTTCGTTATTTGCCGCCGAAGCTGCGATGATAAGCCAACATGGCTTCGAACAGATCCATGAATTTTTCAAATGACTTTTCTTTGTCAACCGCTCGGTTGACCTGCGTAATCGCTTCCGTGATCACATCCGCAAAAAGACTGATTTGGTAGGGATGAGGATCCTTTCCCACCTGATAAGCGAGTTTCGGTATCAACAGATTTAGACGCCGTTCGGCGGTGACGGGATCTTTTCCCCAATACGCTTCAATACGGCGAGCTTCGGAAAAAATGTTCCGAAACTGACTTTTGGTTAATCCATCTTTGACAAATTGTTCGCCCATCCGCTTGGAAAATTCAACCAGCTCTTTGCCGTCGTCGTCTTCCGTGATGATCTTCCGGATGGATTCTTTGTCCTGAGCTGTAAACTTTCCTTTCTGATCTGTTCGCAACGCCAATTGAGCCCAACGGGCAGCTTTTGCCCAATAATGAATATCCCGATAATCGGCTTGGCTGATTTGCCGGTGTAGCTTGTCCAACGCTATTACCAGCTCCAAATTTTGTGCATATCTTTCCTTCATTCGAACAAATTGATAATCACCCATCCAGAGCCAGCGGCCGTAGACCGGTTTTCCCGATTCGATTTTTTCCCGATCCAATTGCTGCAATAACTGCAAGAGGGAAGCCGGACAATCTTTTTGTTCGATCATTTCTCTCAATTGATCTTCATATCCCTGTAATTTCAAATAATCCTCCCAATACCAAGCTTCGTCCAAAAATGTGAAGGCATTTTTTCCTTCTTTCGATTTTGCTTTTTCTTGTGCATCGCCGGCATCTTTTGCGGCTTGAATCACCGGATATTTTCCGTGGATAAACGCCATTCCTCCGCTGATATGAAAATCGGGGTTTTCACAGGTGTATTGATTGAATTTTTGTCTGATGGCAGGAGCCAATCTCGTAATTTCCTGCCAAGGACCGATCAAAAACAAATCATCTCCGCCGGAATAGACACTGTAAATATTCTGATATTCTTCACAGATTTTTTTCAGATATCCTTCAAAGAAGAGAGACATCTGAAAGCTTAATGTCGAAATTCGGGAGAATGTGGCGATGCTCTTTTCACCCTTGCCGAATCCGTCTTTAAACAGACTGCCCAGGTTATCGACATCCATCCGTAAAACTCCGAGCCGTTTAATCCCGGCCGGAATGGCTTCCTGCATTTCGTCAAAAGTTGCCCGCGGAATCCGATTGAGCATATACCGGCGCCAAGTGACGCAAGGTCGATCCGCTACCGGCGGATGCCAATCGGACGCCGGATCATCCGTTTCCCACAGTATGAACCGTTCCGGCTCGGGAATGAGACTTTTTTCGCTGAGCGGATTGCCTTTTTTATCAAAGAGTTCCAATCCGGCTCCGAATGCCGCCAGTGTATTCTCGATCGATCCCGGTTCGGTTTCGAGCGGTTTTCCGATCGACAGACGGATATAAGCCGTCCGCGGTAAAACGCCGCCGAACACATCCGCAAAGGACCGGCAGGTCGGACAGATGCGATCTTCCTTTTGAGGATCGATTAAGGCGGTTTTTTCCTTTTCCTCCCCGCAAACCGAACAAACATCCTCACGGTTCCCGCCGTGCGGTTCGGGGGTAAAAATCAGCTCATGCATACCGGCACCCAACTCGGTGTATCGATGCTGCTTTTTCTCGTTCAACTTTTCATGCATGCGATTCCAATAAACGGGAAACGCACCTTTTTTGAATCCGCTGAAAGGGATTTCGCAAAAAGCGAGCGAGAGATAAAGCGAAGTGCCATGATAGCGAAGCAAAATTCCGCTGATTTCGGCCTGCAGTTGAGAAATTGTATCGCCGGCTGACAGAGGAGCGATCAGATAAAAAGCTCCGCCCCCCGAGTAAATTACATTGCAATACGGGATCTCCAACCGTTTCAGAATATACCGTAAGATCACTTCCGTCAGGATCTGAATGAAAAAGGACCGCCCTCTCAATGACTGAGCGGCTTTATCTCCGGCAACAGTATAAATAAAATTCTGAATGCCGGAGAAGCTTCCTCCCACCAGTAACGCCGCGGGTTGATTTAACAGATCCTGCTGTTCCTTCGCCGGCGGATGATTCCTGAAAGACGCTTGAAGAGCCTCGAATAATCGAACGAGTGTCGATTCCGGCAGGTCCCGCAAACAGACGGCGATAGCCGCCGTGGTGCGCGAGTGGTCGTAAAGAGAGACATCCGGTATATCATAATAATAGGAAGAAGGAACCGACCAGGCATTATCCCGTAAAGAAACCAACAACCGTTCCAGGTCTGTTTCGGCATCTCCGCTTACCTGTCGCAGGCTTTCCTTCAGCGTCTGAACGATCCTTTCATAAGATTCTTGCGGTTGTGACTCGAACTCCCGCCGCGGAAAAATCGCATCCTCACTCAACGTGATCTTATCCAACGGCAGATAATTTTTCGGCTTGGTTGAATCGGATTGACTTTCTCTGACTCGATCAAAAATGGAACACATCTGTTTGGGCGGGTTTTTATTGCCTTTTTCGGACTCTTCATCGGATCTTTCACCGGCGCTCAGTTTATCCGCAACGGAAATCAGATAACTCAGATAATGATCCGCTGCCGGCGATTTTTCCGGGTTATGATGAAAGGCGCTGTGTAATGCAGCGGCACGATAATTCTTATCCGCATCTTCCGCAAATTTCTGCGTCCAACCGGCATGAACCGGCTGGCCTTCCCTCTCGATTCCCTCCGGCAACTGCCAGGGAGTTAATTGGGAGCGTTGTAAAATCTTTCCGAAATCATGAAATAAACCGGCATATGCGGCTTCTATGGTTTTCTGATGCATTCATCTTCCTCCTTTTTGTTAACAATTTCCCGGAACGGATAAGCCCGTCCGTTTGATCTGATGATGATTAGAACCCTTTTATTCGGGCTTGTCATCAGTAATTTCCCTGATTTTTGACAAAAAATAGATCTGCGTCAATGAGACAAACTGTGTTCTGGATACGTTCGGCATTCCCCAATAGGATGCCGCTTTCATAAAAATGTTCCGGAGGTGAGTTTCAACCGTCCGTTCGGAAATGTGCAGTTTTCCGGCAATTTCCGCATTCCCCGATCCGGATAATGCCAAGATTTCGGAAATCTTTTGTTCCGTTCGAGTGCAATAACGAAGAAAGAAATCAGCGGCTTTTCGACTTTTTTCGGCAAAAAGCATTGTTCTGGCGGATTGAATCGCTTCCGCGGGATTCAGAGGGTTATCCGGAGCCGTTTCAGCGGAATAGTCTTTCCAAGATAAGAAAGGGATGGAAATCAATTTCATTTCAGCGTAATCCGCTTCCGATGCCGGATGCATTTTTCTTTGACTGACGTATTTATCGGATGAGATTAAATACCATAACCGATCCCGCTCATCAAACAAAATCTGAGCGACGACCATATTGAGCATTGCCATCAATTTTCTGCCGCCGGAGCATAAAAAATGGATGCGAGCGCCTTTTTTCTTCAGATCGGCAATAATCGAATAAACGACTTCAAAATAAATATCCACCTGTTTTTCGTCATCCGCTTCGACCACGCACTCCCGCGGATTTTTCTGTAATGGGATGAAGTCATAGCGGAATGCATAAGGCTGGATTTCCGGTGTGCGGAAATCTTTTTTTAGGGTTTTTATCGCGGAAAGTAATTGGGGATTGTTTGATTGGGAATGGAGGACGATGACCCGATCAAATCGCACCGGATCCGATCGGTGAGCTGTCAGTTCGATCATGTTGGAAATAATTTGCGGTTCGGTTCCGATGGTTGCGATCAGGATATTTTGGTTCATGAACAGTTTTCTTCTTGATTACGGAGGGTTCGCTTGCGAACAGATTGAAAATCAAACACCGGGATTAAAAGTCGCTCCGGACAGCCGGTTTTTCGGGTTGAAAATTATGAAACCGCTCCATTTAAATGATCGTAAAATGGATGTTCAAACATTAAAATACTTTATCACTTCATTATAATCAATTTAAAAGAAATACTCACAAACTTACCCGTGCCGATTTTTTTGTAGGGGACGGCGTCCTTGCGAAGCACGCCGGTTCTTGTGTAGGGGACGGCGTCCTCGACGTCCCGTGTCGTTCAACCCTCGCCCGACGGGAGAAAGCTCGTAGGGGACGGCGTCCTCGACGTCCCGTTTCGTTCAACCCTCGCCCGACGGGAGAGGGTAGGGTGAGGGCAAAGGCGAAATAACATCACGACACAAATTTGGAAATTGGATCAATATATTTTTTGAAAAATTCCAATATTGGTATTTTGTGGTTTATGAAAAAAAGGGTCGGTGTGGCACCGACCCCTACAATAATTTTTACGACCACACGAAACGGGACGGCGTCCTTGCGAAGCACGCCGTCGCCTACACAAAAATCGGCACGG
>JALHEL010000200.1 GCA_022837205.1 Leptolinea sp. | reverse complement strand
CCGCCGCTGACTCCCATCCCGAAAAAATTGATCCCGTCTTTTGCAAGCATTTCACTCCGACGTTCGGTATCTTGGAAGAATGAGTTCCCCGCGTCGATCAAGATATCTCCTTTTTCAAGATAGGGTTTTATAGCTTCAATCGTTTCATCTACGGGGCTTCCGGCCTTCACCATAAGAATAATTTTTCTCGGACGTTCGAGAATATCCACCAAATCTTTCAGAGTCTCTACGCCATAAATCTTTTTACCGGCAGCCGCTCCTTTAATAAAATTATGTGTTTTTTCGACAGTCCGATTGTAAACAGCAACAGGGAATCCATTTCGTTCAATGTTTAAGGACAAATTGGCTCCCATCACACCTAATCCGATCAGTCCGATTTTTGCTTTTTCCATTATTTGCCTACCTATCATTCCGTTATTTATTTCGGGTTTGTTTAATCTTTTATCATCGCTTCCAAGGCGGGATTTCCGGCAACAGCTTCTCAAAATCTTCAATCAAGCGTTTTTCATATTCTCCGCTGTAAGTTCCTTCGAGGAAACGCTTATATCCTTCTTTATAGAATTTTTCCCATGATTCTTCTTCATGCCCCGGATTAATCGGATAGAAGAGAGCACCTACCGCTTGCGCCGCTTCAAGATCTCCGGGAGCGTCACCGATCATCAATTTTTTATCCGATGGGTATTTTCCGGCAGAACCGAGTCTTAAGATATATTCCTTTGTTCCGATTTCCTGACCGCAAATCATTTCCACATAATCACGAATTTCGCCGTCTTTCCATTCCCTTTCCAAGGCATCTGCGGGAGTCGCGGAAACACAAAAAGCATCCGTAAAAGGATGAATGGCTTGCAGACTTTCTTTTGCATACGGAAAAGGTTTCAAGCCGCGGACTATTTCTTTTACCGTTTGATTAACTGATGTCGTCCATTCCAGCGCTCGATCAAGTTCTTCGCTGCTGTGAGTCTCCATATATTTTTTCAACCCGGCGTCACTTAATGGCAAGCCGCTATTGATGAAAGCACGGATATCATCTCCTTTCGGTATAACGGCTCCCCGACGAATCACCTCCGGACGTTCAGACAACAATTCAAAAACTTTAATTAATGCGGGCCATCGATTGATACCGCGCCATTTTGAATAAAGATTTACAAATTCCACCGCTTCACGGGCATATTTTGAAATCGGCTGTAAACCCCAAACACGAATTGTATTCGGGCAAAAACATTCTTTATGCTTGATTTCCATTGAATCAAAAACACAGCCGTCGGAATCAATTCCGACGAAAAATTCATGTTTTGGTTTGAAATTAAGCAACTCTTTCGCCTGGTTTGATAATTCGCTCATGTTCATAGTTCCTTTATTTTCGAACCCATTAAACACCGCTGAAAGAAGAAAAACCGCCGTCAATCGGTAATACCACGCCTGTTATAAATGAAGAGGCGGGAGAAACTAAGAAGAGAGTGGCGCCTAAAAGATCTTCGAATTCACCAAAACGATTCATCGGTGTCAGACTGATAATTGTTTTCCCGCGCTGGGTAAGATCTCCGGAATTCTTATCAATTAAGAGATCTCTATTTTGATTCCCCACAAAAAATCCGGGTGCTATGGCGTTAACTCTGATATTCGGCGAAAAATTCTTTGCCAAATCGACTGCTAACCATTGTGTAAAGTTGTTAATAGCTGCTTTGGCGGCGCTGTAAGCGGGAATTCTGGTCAGAGGACGAAAAGCATTCATACTGGATATATTTAAAATGCATCCTTCTTTTTGCTCGGCCATTATTTTCCCGAAGACTTGGCTGGCTATAATTGTCCCAAGGCAGTTTAGATTGAATACCCATTGAATCGCATCTGCCGGCAGGTCAAAAAAGGACATTTCGTTATTGGTGGTAGCTTGCGGCTTATTTCCGCCGGCACCGTTAATCAAAATATCAACCCTACCCCATTTCCCCATGACTTGAGCGGCGGCATCTTCAATACTTTTTTTATCGAGAACATTGCACACTAACGGCATCGACTCTCCGCCTTTGTTATTTATCTCATCGGTAATTTTCTTTGCGGCATCCATAGAAATATCCATCACCGCAACTTTCGCGCCGGCTTCACCGAACATTTTGCTCATCATTCCGCAAATGGCTCCCCCTCCGCCTGTAATCACAACAACTTTTCCTTTTACACTGAAATCCGGTAACATATCCATCTCCTTATTTTTTTCATTTCATTCTTAGTATCTTCTTTGAAAGTATGTTCATTGTTTTAACCGATATAAAGTCTCGCCGGCATAAGGGACAAGCAATATTCCTTCATGTTCCTTATGCTCATATTCCTGCAGATTTAATTCTTGCGGATTTACATAGCCTAAATCCACTCGCTCACACCTTTCCTTTGGAATGCCGGTAGCTAAAGAAACTTTGATCCGTTTCTTTTCTATACCGTTCTCATAAGTTCCCAATCCCGTAACATGGGTTGAATGGGCTAAAATTCCCCATGGCTCATCTTTAAATTTCTCCCATTGCTTCAAAAAATAATCCAAACAGTGGTAGCCGATCCGGTCTAATGTTTTACCGTGAGTATAAGAAATTTCAGTAATATGCGGAGCGTAAATAATCAGTTCACCGCCATCTTCAACAACGGGTTCCAGTTTGTACATCCCTTTTCCCGCCGTCCAAATATCATCATATAAATGGGGCATAACCGAAATGACTTTTTTGAAAGGCTTATCGACATATTTAACGTGCACCTGCGAAGATAAATCGACCGCTTTTTCCCATGTTCGATAAGGCTCCCCGGCGTAAAAACCAAAAATGCCCTCTTTTTTTACGACCGGACAACAGTAAAGTCTCGGAACAGGAATCAAATTTGCAGCCCGCTCAATCAATTGGCGTTGCGGTGTAATCTTTAGCCCGATTGTTTTTATACAAGTATGCAACGCTCCGATCCAATGAGTTGTATTGGTGAGATCCGGACCGCTGATACCCGGGAAGAAGTATTTACTTCCTCCTGAAAATCCCATGACTTCATGAGGAAAAACGGGGCCTAAAACAATCAGTGCATCATAATTAAGGATGATCTTATTGATTTGGATCGGAATTGCCCGTTGAACGGTTCCCTTTGTCAGTTCAATTACCTCATTCTTAGGAAATTCACCTAATTCAATAAAAGTTTTAGGGTCATCCCAATGATGATTGAAAAAAGAAATATCCTGATATTTCCCCTTCATTTCTTCGATGCTTATTCCGATTTCATTTGCGATTGCCTCATCGCTCATCGGAGGATGAGTTCCAAGCGCGATCATAAAATCAAGCGTTTTAACTTCATCATGTATGAGCTCGTAAAACAGTTTAAAAAACAGCGGAAGCGGCATCGTACGCGTACTGTCCGGAATAATGACCAATACTTTTTTGCCGCTTAAATTATTTGCCGAAAAAAAGTCTGTCAAAATCTTTTTAATATCCGATTCCGTTAAAAAATCTTTCGGATCGGAACTTCCTTTTCCGAAAACTTCGTTCGAAAATGTCATTTATTCCTCAACTTTCTTCCGCAGGTTCGGAATAAATAAAATCCTGCAAATGCTTTCGTAAATGTTTTTCCAAATCATCCAGATACAAATCATAATTTCTGTTTAAATCACGAAGGATATCCGTGCCGTATTGATCAAGGACCGCCCCAAAGCAGACATGAAGTACTTGCCGAGAATCAAATTGATTCAATAAATCCGGTAGTCGATCATCCGCTAAACTCGATATTTTCGGTAAATTTTCAGGATGCGCCGATACATAATAGGAAGCTTTATCGATTTCATAACGATTCATACTGAGATCATAGATTTTTCTGAATAATTCCGGATCAACGGTTGCGATAATCCGTAAGGCTTCCAGATAACTCGTTCCGGCGGTTTTCAAGTGAGTTTTATATTCACTGTTAACAGCGCAAATTTTATAGATGCTGAATTTGTCGCTTCCCGAATGGATACTGATTTTATAATTTCCGAAATATTTTTGA
>JALHEL010000199.1 GCA_022837205.1 Leptolinea sp. | reverse complement strand
AAAAATCGCCGTAAATAGAGTTGGGGAAAGATTATTTCTTTTCCGCGGCAATTTTAACAATTTCAATGATGATTCGTGTACAGATTTCCAGACCTTCTTTTGTGATATGTTCATACGGTCCATGGAATCCATATCCGCCTGTACAAAGATTCGGGCAAGGCAGTCCGAGGAGGCTTAATCGGGCACCGTCGGTTCCGCCGCGAATCGGTGCGGTGACCGGTTTCAAGCCGACATTTTTAATGGCTTGCTTGGCGATATTTAACGGTTCGGGATTCTTTTGGAAAACCGCCGCCATGTTTTCATATTGATCTTTCAGGGTCAGTTTAACGGTGCCTACCCCGTATTTTTCGTTGATTAACTTTTCGATCAGTTTTAATGATTCTTTCCGGGCGTGAAAAATTTCTTTTGAGTGATCTCTGACGATATATTTTAAGGTTGCTTTCTCGACATCGCCGGCGATATCGCACAGATGATAAAAGCCTTCGTAGTTCTCTGTTTTGGAAGGAATTTCTCCGGAGGGGAGCATTTGGTTGATTTCACAGGCGATCAAAGCCGCATTTACCATAATGTTTTTGGCGGAACCCGGGTGGACATTGACCCCGTGAATTTCAAAAGTCGCAGCACATGCGTTAAAGTTTTCAAAATTGATCGTTCCTTCCTCATCTCCGTCCGAAGTATATGCGTAATCGGCACCGAACGCCCGTATGTCGAAATTTTCCGTTCCCCGTCCGATTTCTTCATCCGGTGTGAAACCGATGCGGATTTTCCCATGAGGAATCTTTTTTTCGATGATTTCTTCGCAGGCAGTCATAATCTCGGCGATGCCGGCCTTATCGTCCGCACCCAATAACGTGGTTCCGTCCGTTGTGATTAACGTACATCCCTTTAATTTTTTCAAACGAGGAAAATTTTTAACAGATAAGACCTTGCCGCTTTTCCCCAAAGGAACATTTTTCCCGTCGTAATCGGGGATAATCTGCGGATTCACCCCTTCCCCGGAAAAATCCGGACTGGTATCCATATGCGCTATGAAACCGATCACCGGCACTTTTTCATAGCCGGGGGTTGCCGGAAGACTTCCGAATAAAACACATTGATCGGAAAGGGTGACTTCGGTTAAACCGAGAACGTTCATTTCTTTTTCAAGCGATTCGGCAAGATGGAATTGTAATTTTGTGCTGGGTGTGTCGGTGGAATCGGGATCGGATGCGGTATTTATTTTTACATATTCTAAAAATCGGTCTGTTGTTTTCATTATGCCTCAATGTTTTTCGGGGACGAATGCCGCTGAAAGAATCACTTCCGCGTGACGAACGGAAAAAAAAGATCGAATCCACGATAATCGGTATCTTTTTCGGTAATTTTTGCTTCCGAACGGGAACATTCGATCGAAATGTGATCACTTTTCTAATAGGAACGGCATTTGTCTTGCTTTTCATTACGCTTGATTTTAGCATATTTTGAGTTCGGAATCTGCGCCGGAGATTTCATTTTTGCGGTATTATATAAAAATCCCGCCCGGAGTCTGTTTGAAGGAAAGAAATCATAAAAATGGCGAGAATAAGAATCGAAATCATGCGGAAAGAGGAAAAAATGTTTATTCACATTGTTACTTGGAAATTGAAAGAAAATGCCGAAGGCCGTTCGAAAGAAGAAAATATCCGATTAATCTTGGGAAAAATCAATACCTTACCGGCACTCATCCCTCAGGTAAAATCTTTGAAAGCCGGAGCGGATGTGTTGCATACACCGGCTTCTTATGATTTTGGGCTGGTTGGTGAATTTGAAAACCAAGCGGATTTCTTGATTTATCGGGATCATCCGGAACATATAAAAGTCGCTCAATTGATTTCAAATCTGACAACTGACAGAGTTTCGCTCGATTTTGTTGTTTAATCTTTTATCCTTCTTTTTCCGATTGCGCTTTGCAATGATCGGATAGGATTTTATAAGCAAGAGGGAATCCTTTTTCCAAATGAACCGGTTTCGACAGGTCTTTTGAAAGCATACCGTGTTGCGTATAACCGGTGGCGCAGATGATACCGGTTTCGGCGTTTTTAACGATATACTCGATGGTCATTTTATATCCGTTGAAATGAACAATTTCAGCCCGGATTTCAGCCGTTTCTTCATAGTGAAGCGGATGTTTGTATTCGCAATGGGACACCAGTACCACAGAAATAATTCCGGCTTTTTCCATTGCATCATAGGGTAACCCGATCTGATCCATGTAATCCGTCCGGCATTCTTCAAACCAGCGCAGATAATTCGAATTGTGAATGATCCCCATCTGATCGGTTTCATAATATTGGGCTTTATGATAATAAGGTTTTATTTCTTGTTCGGTCAATTTTCTCATCTCTCATCTTATAGGATTGTGTTTTCTTCAATATTCGGAAGATATCTATAAATGTTTGAACCCGTTTTTCGATTGAAATAGTCCTTTAATTCAAAGATTTTATTCCACCGCTCAACACTGTCTTTATTGATACCATATCTCCTGGCAACATCGATCATTCTTTTTTCGATTATACAGAAACCCGAGGGGAGAGCCAGACAATCACCGAGCTGAACCAGCAAATCATAGTCATCAAATTCGATACCTTGAATGTAACGATTGAAAAATTCAAAGTCTTCTTCGGAAATATCCCAATAATCCAACGATTTGGCGAGATCTTTTAAAACTTGCGAATGGGTTAAACAGACTCGAGCGTTGGCATCCCAACCTCTCTCCATGCATATGCGATAACCCTCAATTTGGTGTCTACCGCGAACAATACCCACATACCGTCCGATATCATGCAGTAAACCCGTGGTATATGCCTTTTCGGGGTCCATATCCGGACAATGTTCCGCGATCAAACGACATGCCAGGCCGGTAAATTTTGAATGACCGATCCATCTTCCCGGATTGGAGCTTTGCGCCCACGCCAGGATTTCTTCAGCTTCTTTCGATTCCGCGTAATGTTTTCCCGAATGATCCGTTTTCATATTCTAATAGGGTCTGTGAACTCATCGATGACTGAGGGAAGATTCAACACCGCCTGCCAGTCTTCGTAAACTTCGGGAAATTGCCTTTGCAACAAAATGGGTTTGCCGTCTTTTGAAATGACGCCGTATTTTATCCGTCCGGTCGTGCATACGGAGCGAGAATTTGCATTGATTATTTTAAAGTTGATAGTCATCTTATATCCGGTAAAATGGACCATTTCGCTGACTACATAAAAATCCTCGGCAAATTCTGCCGGAGATAAAAATTCTGCGGAAGACTCGGCGACCGGAAGAAAAATTCCCATTTCTTCGATCACTTTCAACGAATATTTGGTTTGATCCATATAATCTATTCTGGCTTCCTCAAACCACCGATAATAATTCGAATTGTGCATGATACCCATGCGGTCTGTTTCATGATATTGTACGCGACGTTTATAAGCTTTTATCCTGTAAGTCATGATTGATTTCCCTGATTTGTCCGATTCGGCAAGGAATAAAAAATTCAATGCGATCGGATTATTTTAACCACAGGTTTAAATTATAACGCTCAAAAAAGGGATAAAGAATTTGTCTCTCTCAAAGCAGCCGAAGGACGGAAGGGTGATGTCATTTTCGGTAAGCCCGAGCCGGGGAAGATCAGCAGGCTTACCGCTTGGGTATTTTCCGAAAATTTTTATAAAGGAAGATTGATTTGTATTCAATATTTTCCGTATTGCCGGAGCGTCTCCCACATTGCCATGAAGTTTTCAACCGGTACATCACTTTGGACGTTATGAACGGCTGCGAATACGAAGCCCCCGTCTTTGGCAAGGTCGTCAATCCGGTGTTTGACTTCTTCACGGACTTGATCGGGTGTTCCGAAAGGCAAGATTTTTTGAGTATCAACGCCTCCGCCCCAGAAAGTGAGATCTTTGCCGAATTCTCGTTTCAGTTCAGCGGTGTCCATAGAACCGGATTGAGAATATTCACGCCTTCTTCGATTAGGAACGGGATAAACGCTTTGCAGGATCCGCAGGTATGATAGAAAATGAAAATCTCATTTTTTGCTTTTGAATGGATGAATTGGTAGAGTTCCTTGTGATAAGGATGAATCATCTCTTTATATAGACGAGGAGAAATCAGCGGTCCGTTTTGAGTGGCGAGGTCATCCGCTTCTGAGACAATGAGGACATTCTCACCCAATTTTTCCAACGCCTTCTCCCAGAAAGCCAATTTATAATCCGTGATTTTCCGCATGACCGCATGTGCATATTCTTTTTCCGAAATCATATCCATGAAAAACTTTTCAAATCCATTTGTCCATAAAGCCATTTCCCAAATTCCGGCGCAATCCCGTGCAATAACGGAGGCTTTTTTGTCTTGAAGAATGATCTTATCATTTCGCTCTCGAATCGTCGCAAAGCGCCCTTCATCCGCCGGATCCGGCAAACGGAACGCTTCCAAATCGGCGATGGTATGAGCATTTCCGAGAGGATGCTTGACCATATCAAAATAATGCCCGTTTTCAACCGGCATGCTCCATTGAATTCCCCATTCGTCCGTTCGGGTATAATAACGCCCTTCCCGTGTGACCGGTTTTTCAAGTCCCGGATTAAGAGGCGGATCAGTCGGAACATTACAGACATCTACTTCCAAGATTTCTTGAACATCTTCATCAATCCAGGCGAGTTGTTGTTTTACATCCGATATTTTCGGTTCAATTTTGGGCAAGCCGAGAGAATCACGGAGCTTTTTGTAAAGATGAATGTTCATGCCGGTAACTTCGGTACCGCCGAGATCAAAAGGAATACGATCGGGCTCTTTGTGATGGAGAGCGGCGGAAACACGTTCATAACCGGAAAATTTTTGAGGTTGAGGATTCATCGGATTATTCCTTTGTTCTGATAGATATTATACAAAGAAAGTGAAAAATCTTTTGCATATTTTGTAAATGATTTTATTTCAGTGGAAAGGAAAAATGTCATCATTTCATACTGAATAAAATCCTAAAATTTTAGTAAAACAGCGAGACTTTTTATATGAACTATTGACATTCGTTTTTACCATGGTAGACTGTTAAGAAATGCAGAAATTAAAAATCATATTTGAAAAATAGCCGAATAACAGGGAAAATAAGCAAAATTTTTGAAAGATCATGCCATTTGAATTTACAAAAGGGAATTTGAAGTGAATGAAATTCAACTAAAACTAATCTAAAATAAGCTAAACAAGTACTAAAATAAATGGCGATGGTAAGAATGAAAAATGCGATTCGATAGGGAAAAACTTTTGAACAGGATGAACTGTTTGAAAGAATTAATATAAAAAGAAAGGTTGTAGGAGATGAAAAAGTTATCAGTTTTTACATTTGTTGTTCTATTAGTCGTTCTCATGATATCTTCCGTAACGGTATTTGCGAAAGATGATTATACGATTGCGGTCGTTCCGAAGATGACCAGTATTGCCTGGTTCCAGAGGATGGAAGTCGGTGTCAATGATTATGTAAAAGAAACCGGTGTTGATGCATTCTATACCGGCCCGTCCGAAGGAGACGGCGCTCTTCAGGCTCAGGTTATTGAAGACCTGATCGCTCAGGGTGTCGATGCGATTTGTGTGGTTCCTTTCTCAACGGAAGCATTGGAACCCGTTTTGAAAAAAGCACGTGAGGCGGGAATTGTGGTAATTTCTCATGAAGCAGCCGGTATGGAAAATATCGATTACGACATTGAAGCTTTTGATAACAGCGCTTACGGCCGCCATTTTATGGAACGGATCGGTGAGTTAACCGGCGGAGAAGGTGAATATGTTTTGGAAGTCGGTTCGTTAACTTCCGCTTCTCACAATCAATGGGTAGACAGCGCCAAAGCTTTACAGGAAGAAAAATTCCCGAAAATGAAGCAATACGGTGACAAGATTGAAACCAAGGATGATCAATCCATTTCATATGAAAAAATTAAGGAAGTTTTAACAGCTAATCCGAATATTGCAGCCATTCAAGGGTCTGCCATGGCTGATGTTGCCGGTGCGGCGCTTGCGGTAGAAGAACTCGGTTTAGCCGGAAAGGTTAAGATTGTCGGTACCTCATTGGTTTCCGTTTCAGGGAAATATGTACGGGAAGGCACAATCGACATGATCTCCTTCTGGGATCCTGCATTGGCAGGGAAAGCTATGATTGCCTTAGCTCAAAAAGTCCTGGACGGTGAAAAGATCGAATCCGGTTTGGATTTGGGGATCGAAGGTTATTCCAACCTTACGCTGGACGGAAAAGTTCTTACCGGACAGGCTTGGGTCGATGTAACCAAAGACAATGTTGACGATCCGGCATATAATTTCTAATTAATTCGGGGAATCTTTTTAGCGGATTGAATTAAATACCCCATAAAGAGCCCTTTATGGGGTATTTGTTAAGAACGAATATTGATTTCATGACAGACAGGAGGCTGCACATGGCAGAGACGTTTCTGGAGCTGAAGGACATTCACAAATCATTTGGCGGTGTTCAGGCTTTGAAGGGCGTTGATCTGACAATCAGATGCGGTGAGATTCATTGCCTTGCCGGTGAGAACGGTTCGGGAAAGTCCACTCTGATAAAAGTAATTTCCGGAGCGCATGAACCGACAAAAGGTGAGATTTATATCGAAGGAGAAAGAATCCTTCATCTCAATCCCATTATCGCCATTGAACACGGCATTCAGGTGATTTATCAGGATTTTGCCATTTTCCCGAATCTGACCGTCGCGGAAAATATCGCTATTAACCGAGCGGTTAGTACCGGCGCAAAATTAATGAATTGGAAGGGTGCCAGAGAACTTGCGCTTGAAGCCATGGAGCAGATCGGTGCAAAAATGGATCCGGATGTTTTGGTAGAAAATCTGTCCGTCGCTAACCGGCAAATGGTGGCCATCTGTCGAACAATTATCAATGACGCAAAATTGCTTATTTTGGATGAGCCGACTGCGGCATTAACCTCTAAAGAAGTTCAAAAACTGTATACGATTCTCCGCAGACTGCGCGATAAGGGTATTGCGGTCATGATCGTCAACCACAAATTGGATGAAGTATTTGAAATCGCCGAACGGCTGACCATATTGCGAAACGGTGAAAAAATTTCCACCGGGATGATTGATGAATATGATCGGAATCGCTTTGTCAAGGAATTGACGGGGAGAAATATTTCCGAATCTTTTTATGAACCGAAAGTTTCTGAAGATGAAATATTCCGGGCGGAAAACATCAGCCGGAAAGGCGCTTTCGAAGATGTGAGCTTTTCACTGAAGCGCGGAGATGTTTTCGGTATTACCGGCTTGTTGGATTCCGGTCGCGGGCAGATCGGTGATGCATTATTTGGGATTAATCCGATTCAAAGCGGAAAAATTTTCTTACAAGGAAAACAGATCGAAATTAATTCAACTGAAGATGCCGTCCGTCACAAGATTGCTTATGTCCCGGAAGACCGCTTGACTCAGGGTTGACTCAGGGATTGTTTTTGGATCGATCGATTCAGGATAATACGATTGCGGCTTCCATTTCGAAATATTTTATTCGCGGAAAGTTAGATGAACAGGCAATGTATCGAGCCACCGTTGAATGGATCAAACGAATCGGATGCGTGGCTCCCTCTCCGGAAGTTTCCGTTCGCACGTTATCCGGCGGAAATGCGCAAAAAATTGTGATCGCGAAATGGTTGAACACCGATCCGGCGTTGTTGATATTAAACGGTCCGACGGTTGGTGTGGATATCGGCGCCAAATATGATATTCATCAGATTCTCCGTCGCTTGGCGGGGGAAGGGATCGGAGTGATAGTCATATCCGATGATCTTCCGGAATTAATACAGAATTGCAACCATATTATGGTTATGAAAAACGGACGGGTTTCGGAAATTGTCGAGCCGTCGGAAGTGAATGAAACCGAGCTCGCCACAATGATGAGCAGCCAATGAGCGAGGGAATCGATGAATCAGAAAATTAGAAATTTCCTTACGTCAAATGAAATGATCGTCGTTTATATTATTGCTGGATTGGCGATTTTGATCGGATCGGTGAACCATGCCTTCAATAGTATTTCTACCGTGGTAAATTTGGCTAGGACAATGCTGGTGACGTTGATTTTTGCCATGTGTGAGATGTTGGTCATTGTTTCGGGCGGGATTGATGTTTCTTTTCCGGCTATTGCTTCTCTGGCGATGATTGCTACCGGTAATATTATGTTGAAGAACGGACTTGACAACGTGCCGCTTGCCTTTTTAATGGGAGCGGTTATCGGGGGCGCGCTCGGCACATTGAACGCCGTACTGATTGCGGTTGTGAAGATGCCGCCGTTGATTGCGACTCTCGGAGTGAGCAGTATGACCAGTGGAGCAACGTTGGCAATATTCGGCGCAAAAATTTTGACCGTACTCCCGGCGAAACTCGATGAGCTTTATAAAGTCAGCCTGTTTACTTATACCAACCCCGAAGGAATTACCTACTCATTAACCGTTTTGATGTTGATTCCCATCGGAATTTGTCTGTTGATGTGGTTTCTTTTGAAATATACGATGTTTGGGCGGGGAATTTATGCGACGGGCGGAGATATTCGGGCGGCAAGGATAGCCGGATTTAATGTGACTGCAATCCAATTCTTCGTTTATATCGTGTCCGGCATTTTGTCCGGAATTGCCGGCATTACCTATATGATTCTGATGCGGGCGGCGGATCCTTCTGTCTTGATGGGCAGTGAAATGATGGTGATTGCTGCGGTGGTGATGGGGGGGACCCGAATTACCGGCGGACATGGGACGGTACTCGGCACGATTTTAGGTGTCACTCTAATTTCATTGATTAAAAATAATTTGATCATGTTGGGCGTTCCCACTCATTTTCAGACATTTGTAATCGGATTGATCATGATTGTCGGTACTTCCATAACATCGCTGAAAGCGAAGCATATCGCAAATAGCGCAAAGATTTGAGGCGGCAGGCTGAAATGCAAAAAATAACGAATTATTTCAAAAAAGCGGATCGGATTGCTCTTGCTCTGTTAATCGGCTCTGTCTTGATTTTCGTTCTGATGGGTGTGACGCATCCGAAGTTTTTCGGAAAATCCAACCTGCAAAGTATGTTGATTCAATTTCCGGAATATGGAATTTTGGCATTTGGAATGATGATTGCCATGATTGCCGGTGGAATTGATCTTTCCTTAGTCGGAATCGCGAATTTATCCGGTATCGTCGCCGCTGTTCTTATGCTGAGAATGGGCGGGACGAATCTTTCCATCGGAATCGGCATCGTCGCAGCGGTTCTGGTGGGTGGTCTGTGCGGTCTTTTTAACGGATTTATTATCGGCTTTTTGGACATTCCGGCAATGCTGGTAACACTATGCGGGCTGCAACTGTATTCGGGTTTAGCATTGATCATTACCAAAGGTCCCGCAATTACCGGTTTACCGGAAACCTTCAGTAACATCGCGAACGGTAAACTGTTGGGCGTTCCGATTGGAGCAATCGTATTTGTTCTGATCGCCATTCTCCTGTGTTATTTACTTTATTACACGGTCTACGGAAAAAGTTTATACCTGATGGGGACGAATAAGATCGCTTCCCGATTTTCCGGAATAAACAACCTTCGAATCACTATGCTTACTTACTGCCTATCCGGAATCTTCGGCAGTTTCGCCGGAATACTGATGGCCTCTCACTATAATTCCGCGAAATCGGATTATGGCACCTCTTATACATTGCTTACCTTGTTGATCGTGGTTTTAGGCGGTGTGAACCCCAACGGCGGTCGCGGAAAGGTGATGGGAGTGGTGATGTCAATTATTCTGTTGCAGTTGGTATCCAGCGCTTTTAATATTTTAAGAGTGAATGCGTTTGTGAAGACTTTTGCATGGGGGTTGATATTAATTTTAGTTACCACCGCGACCTATTTGACGGCTCAGAAGGAAGCGCGAGATTAACTGGAATCGTGAAAGATTAATTTTTGCATCGAAAAAAATAAAAAAGAATGGGGGAAATAATGAGAACAATTCATGCACAAAAATTATCCAAAGAAGCTTTTTCTCCATACGGGCAATATTACAATTTGATGAGCCCCGAAGGATATAATTTGGACGGTTTTTTCCCGGACAGAGTTTTAATGCCGTTTCCCGGTGGTATTCCGGCCGGTTTTTCACCGTTGATAACCGAAAAACCTGCGGAATATATTATTGAAAAGTCGGAATATCACAACTATGCTCAGGAAGGGATCCTTCCGATCGACAGTGATATTCTCGTTTATGTCGCTCCGGCTTCAAACAAACCCGTACCGGAATTAACCGAAGCTTTTCTGGTTCCAAAGGGGACCTTTGTCGCGTTGCGAACCGGTGTATGGCATATGGGACCTTTCCCGGTGGATAGAGAGATAGCGCACATTTTGATTGCACTTCCCGAACGAACTTATATGAATGATTGCCATGTTGTTGAATACTCACAGGATGATCGGATTAAAATCGAACTTTGATATTATTTGATAATATTTAAAAATAAGGATTAAAAATGAAAAAAATTATTAATACCCCTGAAAAATTTATTAATGAAATGCTGGAAGGGATATATGCCGCTCATCCCGATATGGTGAAATTTGTCGGCGATGATCTTCATTGTCTGGTCACGACCAAAAAAGTTCCCGGAAAAGTCGGGATTGCCACCGGTGGCGGTTCCGGTCATTTGCCATTATTTTTGGGCTATGTCGGCGAAGGAATGTTGGACGGATGTTCGATCGGTGATGTCTTTCAATCTCCCAGTGCCGAACAGATGTTGGCGGTGAC
>JALHEL010000598.1 GCA_022837205.1 Leptolinea sp. | reverse complement strand
CGAAGCCGAGCGGCACGAGGGGGGCGAGGTCGGGGTCCGGCCCGTCCGCCGTCCACGGGGCCTGTTCCCGGTCTTCCCGCAGGTCGCCGTCGTCGTCGTTGGCGTTGAGGACGAGCAGGATGCTTTCGTTGCGCCCCCGGGGCGGAGGGTCGCCTTCCGGCCCGCCGGGACCGCCGCCGGAGCCGGGCCCGCCGGGCCCGTCCGGATCGCCGGGATCGCCGGGGCCGGAATCGTGGAGGCGGGCGCACGCGTCCCGTGTGCAGTCGTGCTCGTGGCACCAGTCCGCGGGGCACTCCGGGTACGGGCAGCCGTGCCTGGGGCAGACCGGCGGCGGGGAGCACTCCGAGACGTCGCAGTTGTGGAGGAAGCACCACATCGGAGAGCCGTGGCCGTGGTCGCAGGCGCACAGCGCGTCCTCGCAGTCGTGCGCGAAACACCACGCCGGGGCGGGCTCCTCCGGGAGGATGCAGGTGTGGATGTTGGCCCGGCCGGTTTTCGCGGCGGACGCGCCCTCCGCCGTGAAGCCGAGTTCCAGCGCGCCGCTCTCCGGCATCGTCAGGTTGACGTGGGGGCGGCCTCCCGGCAGCGGGGTCCCGTTCAGCCGCCATGCGTGGGGGCGGCCTCCCGGCAGCGGGGTCCCGTTCAGCCGCCATGCGTACGCGCCGCGCACCGGCGGGGTGATCTCTGCCGCCAGGCTCTTTTTGCCCGGCGAGTGGAAGCAGACGGTCCCGTTGCACTCCCGCGCCGCCGTCGGCGCCCGGATGGCGACGAGGGGCTGGGCGATCAGCCCGGCGGCGGCCGGCGCGCCCGGCGGGAGCGCCGTGCCGTCCCCGAACGCCGCCGCCCCGGGGCCGCCGGGCTGGAACGCCGCATAGCCCCCGCCGGCCGTCAGCGAGAGCCGCACCCGGCCCCCCTGGGCCGACCACAGCGAGACCGGCCAGGCGGTCCCCTCGTCCAGCCAGAAGGCCCATGTCCCGGTCCCGCTGATCAGGAGCCGCCGGGCGCCGACCGCCAGGATGGTCGGGCTTTCAGGGGCGGACGTGAC
>JALHEL010000198.1 GCA_022837205.1 Leptolinea sp. | reverse complement strand
AAATCATATGAGCTGAAATATTGATCCGGAGCGATATAGAGGACATTCGTCAAATGGGTCAGGTGGTTTCCGACAACCCAATCGGTAACCGTTTCCAAGGATTCCTTTCCCGGACGAAGTTCATCCGGATGCGCTCGAATTACAAAAAGAGTGTCCGCATTCTTTTCGATCAGTGACTTGACCGAATCCAACCACTCGAACATATTATCGAAAACAACATTGGCATGTTTTTGACTGGTATCAAAGACCACGTTGGTAAACACCGGTACAACTTGCCGAAACATCCGCACCATTTTCCAAAATTCGGGTGTCAATCCCTCCATCTCCGGCCAAAAGCGAACGCCTGCCGTTTGAAAAGAACCCTTCATCCGACTTTCCAGATAATCATCCAATTTTTTATTTCTTTCCGGTGTCATTTCCAAATCGGCCGGCAAGTCTATCGGACAAGCCGTAGCTTCGCCTTCCGTAAAAAACGCTGTTTCCGGCATTAATCCGATTTCATGAGTGAATGTCGGAATTCCGTTTTGTTTTCCGATCCATTTCACGGTTGCTTCCGGATACTGTAACCCATTAAAAACCACAATCGCCCGCGGATGGTTGTTCGATATCCATTCTTTCGCCAGGAGATAAGTACTCCATGCCGATCGTATATAAAGTCGTTGGAGTGGCAAGGCATTAGGAACATTTTCCAAGTGATGGCGTCTCATAATCCAACGCAAAGACGGCAATGTCAGCTCACCCAGAGGGACCCCTTTATGGACATAGGATTCCAACTCGTGATAGGTTAACCCTTCGACTTCATTAAAGAGGATCGGATCCTCGTGAAATTCTAACGGTACGGTTTGTAACCCGTTATACATGCTTTTACTCAGACGAATACAACTTTGACAGGGAAGTTCTTTTTTCGGATTTTCACGATCGGTTGCCAACAGACACGGATTCAGTCCGCGCATACAGGTCATAAATACGACCGGCACACCCGTAGATTGCAAACTATTCGCAGCCAACCAGGCGAAAGCGGCATTTAAACTGGTACGCGTCAATCGCGTCGAAGCATTGAAGAAAAGAACCGGTTGTTCATCCTTCCGGACTCTTTGTGAAGAATAACGGTTAATTTCATGAAATTTACGAGAATTTGCGCCATCCGTATCGTAAATGCGCCGACGATCGCGAATTCGCATGAAAACAGATCGCTTACTTGAATCGACTGCCATGGAAGACAACTTATTGGACTCGGCGCAATTTTTTCAGGCTGGGCAATTCGTCATCATACACTTTCTTGATTCCGTCGCCCAAAGAAGCTTCCGTAACCCGAATATACTTCACCAGCTTTTCCATTCCCTGAGGTTCTACGGAAGCGGCTTGATCCGTTCCCCACATTGCCCGATCCAAAGTAAAATGGCGTTCTACCAGACAAGCTCCCAATGCCACCGAAATAACGGAAGGAATCAACCCCACCTCGTGCCCCGAATATCCGATCGGGCAGTCAAATTCTTCGATTAGTTTTGGGATCATCCGCAGGTTAAGTTCTTCCGGTTTGCAGGGATAAGCACTGGTCGCATGAGTAATAATCAGATTATCCAAATTCCCGAACAGACTCACCGATTGTCGGATTTGATCCATCGTAGACATACCGGTCGACAGAATAATCGGCTTTCGAGTTGACAACAGTTTATCCAATAATTCATGATCGGTCAGACTTGCGGAAGGGACTTTGTAGGCAATGGGATCAAATTTCATCAAAAAATCAATTGATTCCACATCCCATACCGAAGCGAACCAATCGATTCCCAACTCATGGCACAGTTCATCAATTTCATGATATTCATCTTCCCAAAATTCGACATGTTCCCGATACTCAAGATAGGACATGTAACCCCAAGGAGTCTCACGCATTTTGCTTTGTTCCGAAAGGGGAACGCAAACAGCGGGAGTCCGCTTCTGAAATTTGACCGCATCCACTCCGGCTGCATAAGCCGAGCGAATCATGCGTTTCGCAATGCCGATATCTCCGTTATGATTGATTCCGATTTCCGCAATGACATAGACCGGTTGGCCTTCGCCGACTAACCGATTTCCTAATTTAACTGTCTTTCCCATAACTTTCCTTATTTCGCCGGACAATCAATTCGCATAACTCACGAACGACACCTTGTCCGCCGTTTCGTTTGAGAATTATATCTGCTTTTGATTTTACAAGATCATGAGCATCTGCGGGAGCAGCCGCACAACCTACCAACGGAAAACATTGTAAATCGTTGATATCATTCCCGATATAAACAGTATTTTCCGCCGGAATTTTATTCTCCTCCAAATATTTCTTCAACACAGTCGCTTTATCTAACGTCCCCTGATAAGATTGTATTCCCAATTTTTCGCAGCGTTTCCGCACCACCGGATTGGTCTCGCTTGAAATCACAATCGCGGTTATTCCGGCTTCCCGCAACAGCCAAAAACCGATCCCGTCCCCGCGATTACAGATCACACTTTCAAGTCCATCCTGGTTCACGATGACCTCATCATTGGTCAGAACACCGTCGAAGTCCATGACCAATAAACACGTTTTTTGCGGCAGTGATCTTCTCTTGTGTTCGGGATAAACCATATCCAAACCGCCGTAATAGACCAGTTGTTCATAACGGTCCCAGTCCGCCAAAGTATCGATATCCACTTTAAAAGCGGGATCCAATAAAAGAGGCAAAATCACTTTTCCGCTCATACTGTCGCCCGCCATAAAAGTCCGCCGGGGACGTATCGCATCGATATGTCCGGTTTGCCAATATGTTGCGGGTAATACCTGCCTCGGGGCATTATAAGGTTCCGGAATGCCATCTAATTTGATCAATCCGCTCATTGTTCCGGTTTCGGAATCGATCAGCCACATTTTGAAAGGGTTCTCAGAAGAAGGCACTACGCCGCGAACTGAATCGGCCTCCGGATGATCCGTAAGCAGCCGGACGGCATCATCCACCAAATTCACCGGCCGAACCGGCGAAGTAGGTCTCAGCTGAACAACGATATCCGGTTCATACCCCTCATTTTCTTTTAACCATTCCAGCGCATGCCGAAAAACCGGCAAATCCAATGATTGATCCGTTGCAAACTCCGCCGGCCGTAAAAAAGGCGTTTCTGCTCCCCATTCGCGCGCAACCCGTGCGATTTCCTCATCGTCTGTAGAGACGATTGTCCGGGTAACCGATGCGGATTGTTTTGCGGCTGCGATAGACCAGGCAATCAGAGGATATCCGGCAAATTTTTTAATGTTTTTATGCGGAATTCCTTTCGATCCGCCCCTGGCCGGAATGATCGCCAAAACTTCTGCGTGCTTAGCTACCATGCCGTCCATCCGCCATCCACGACCAAATTCGATCCGGTCATATAAGAAGAAGCATCGGATGCCAAAAATAACAAAGCTCCGCTGAGTTCGTCGATATTTGCCATTCGACCCATAACGGTTCGGGCCGAATATTGCTTAACAAAAAATTCGTCGTGTCCGTTATAGACACCGCCCGGTGTCAGGCAGTTTGCCCGAATTCCCGTGCCGGCATAATAAGTGGCCAAGTATTTGGTCAATCCGAGCACTCCGGCTTTCGTAACCGAATAATAAACGGGTTTATATTGCCTCGATGACGGATCCCCGTCCGGCCTTTCATAGATCCGCTGGTCAGGACCGACCAACCCGTAAGTCGAACATATATTGATGATGACTCCGTGATTTTGGGCGATCATCGGTTTTACCGCCGCTTGAGCGCAAAGAAAAAGCCCGGTCAGGTTGACATCCAAAGCATCCCGCCATTGTTTCAAAGGATATTCTTCAAATGTATTCGAATGTTTCCCTTGCGTTCCGTCAAATTTCGGATCCAAAGCCGCGCTGCAAACCAGCACATCCAACCGTCCGGTCTCGTTGACAGCCAAATCGACCATCGCTTTCACCGATTCGGGATCGGTAACATCCACAGCGCAGGCAATTCCATGCCCTCCGAATTCTTGAATCAACTCGACTGTTTGCCGGGCTAAATTCAGATTTAAATCCGC
>JALHEL010000197.1 GCA_022837205.1 Leptolinea sp. | reverse complement strand
AAAAGCCTGGTAATTCATCCCGCCAGCACAACCCATGCCCAATTAAATGAGCGGGAATTGGCAGAACAGGATATTCAGTTGAATACCGTTCGGCTTTCCATCGGGACCGAACATATCGATGATATTCTGTATGATTTGAATCAAGCCTTGGAAGGGATTTAATTATGCCTGTGAATATTCCGGATAATCTTCCGGCTGCCGAGACGCTGGAAAATGAAAATATTTTTGTCATGAAAGGGCAACGGGCAACGCATCAGGATATCCGGCCGTTGCAAATTCTGATATTGAATTTAATGCCGACCAAAATCGAGACCGAAATTCAATTACTGCGATTATTGAGTAACAGTCCTTTACAGATCAATGTCGAATTCTTACAAATGGTGACGCACGAGTCCAAACATACTTCTCAGGATTATCTGGACTATTTTTATAAGACGTATGATCAGATCAGTCAAAATAAATATGACGGTTTCATCATCACCGGCGCGCCGGTCGAAAATATTCCTTTTGAAGCGGTCGATTATTGGGAAGAACTGTGCAAACTGATGAGTTGGTCACGCAGGAACGTGTTTTCCACAATGCATATTTGCTGGGGAGCCCAGGCGGGATTATATTACCATTATGGGATCAACAAATATCCCTTGGATAAGAAGATTTCGGGAATATTTTCTCATTATCCCGTGGTGCGCAATCATCCGTTGCTGCGCGGTTTCGACGAAATCTTTTATATGCCTCATTCCCGGTATACCGCGGTAAGGCGCGAAGACGTGGAAGCACACCCGGAATTGCAGGTTTTGGCGGTCTCGAACGAGGCCGGATTGGCAATATCGGCTACTCGCGACGGACGACAGATTTTTATTCAGGGACATGCCGAATATGACGTGATGACACTGGCGAATGAGTATCGTCGGGATCTGAAAGCCGGAATCAATCCGGTGATGCCGGAAAATTATTTCCCCGGAAACAGTCCCAAAGCTGCTCCCATCATGTATTGGCGCAGTCATGCCAACCTGTTATTCACAAATTGGCTGAATTATTATGTTTATCAGCAAACGCCGTATGATATCGATAAAATCAGTCAGGTATAACGGTGTATCGGTACGAAAAGGAAAATTATCGGACGGTCTCTTCAATCAGCGGAGAATCGGACGTTTGCATCGTCATGTGCGGTAACTAAGTCGCATTCGATGGGAGCGGTTTGCGCCGGTAGAACAGCAAAGCGGTACTGCCGTATTTTCGTTCGTCGAAACGAATGAAATTGTTAAGCTCTAACGGTTCCAGTTCAACCGGATGGATTTGAACGATAATCCAACCGTCTTCCGACAACCAACCGTCGTTATCATCCAGAATCTGCATGGTTTTTTGCCAGAGGCGCTTATATTGCGGAGGAGCGACATAGATATATTCGAATTCACGATCCGGAACGGTGCGTAAGTAGCCGAATACGTCTCCGAAAATGGCTTTCGATTTTTTTTCGAATCCGGTCAGTTTAATATTTTCCTGAAGTGTTTTATAGGCGTTGCGATTGGCATCCATAAATCGGACGTAAGATGCCCCCCGACTTAATGCTTCCAAACCGACGGAACCGGTCCCGCCGAAAAGATCGAACATACCGGCATCCGCGATGTCGGTTCCGAGAATGTTGAATAACGCTTCCTTTACCCGATCGGTAACCGGTCGGGTGCTGTCTCCGGGAACGCTGTGTAATCGCATTCCCTTAGCGGTTCCGGCGATAATTCTCGGTGTGGCCATGGCGGTTTATGAAACATCGTTGTATGTCCAGAACCGGTTGGCGAAAAAGTTCCAGATCAATACGATCAGAATTGAAATGACAAGCGTTAAATTATGCCCGGCTGTTTCCACGGACATGAAAAAATCAGCGGGCAAAATTCGGTCGCAAAAGCCGATGATCGGATTTTCGATCGTGAGAAACAACAGATATCGGATTCCCAAACCGATGATGCTGACCAGAAAAAATTGGAACAGTTTCGTCGAAATTGATTTTTCCCTGGAATCACGATATGCCCAAAAATAATTTAAGAAAAAATTGCTGATAACGGCTGCGATGAATGAGATGGTACTGGCAATTCTCGAATTGGCGCCGGTATAGTACAGGATGAGATTCATGACGCCGAAATCAACGACGGCTCCGATAATGCCTACCGTACAGAATTTCAGGAAACGCGATCGTTCTTTTGGATTATTGATGAAATCAATCATGTTTCATTGCCTGCTCGAAATAGGGAATCGTCCGCATTAATCCTTCTTCGAGGGACACTTTCGGTTCCCAATGCAAAATTTCGCGCGCTCGTGTAATATCCGGTTGGCGTCGCTGCGGGTCGTCACCGACCCGCAGATCCGGTTTGTAAATCAGTCCGGCCGGGTTACCGGTCAGGCGATTGATTTCTTCCGCCAGTTCGACCATGGTGTTTTCCACCGGATTGCCGATGTTCACCGGATAATGTTCATCCGAAAGGAAGAGCCGATAGATCCCTTCAATCAGGTCATCGACATAACAAAAACTGCGCGTTTGCTGACCGTCGCCATATACGGTCAGCGGTTCTTTCCGCAACGCTTGCTGAATGAAATTGGGCACTACACGGCCGTCATCCAGATGCATGCGCGGTCCGTAGGTATTGAAGATGCGCACAATTCGGGTGTCGACGCCGTGAAAACGATAGTAAGCCATTGTGAGCGACTCGGCAAAGCGTTTCGCCTCATCGTAAACCGATCGGATTCCGATCGTATCCACATTTCCGAAATAGGATTCTTTTTGCGGATGTTCGAGGGGCATGCCGTAGATCTCGCTGGTGGAGGCTAACAGGAAACGGGCATTGTTCGCTTTTGCCACACCGAGCGCGTTCAGGGTTCCGAGCGCACCCGCTTTCATGGTCTGAATCGGTAGATTCGTATAGCCGTAAGGAGAAAGCGGATTCGGACTGGCCGGTGAAGCGAAGTGAAGCACGGCGTCTACTTTTTTGGGAACGAAGATAAAGTTCGATACGTCATGACGGATGAACGAAAAATTCTGGTCGGCAGCCAGATGTGCCAGATTTTGCGGATTTCCGGTGATGAAATTATCCATCCCGATCACTTCATGGCCTTCCCGCAGAAACCGATCGCAAAGATGACTGCCCAAAAAACCCGCCGCGCCTGTAATTAGAATTCTCATGATACCCTTAACCCTCGTTCGATCATTTCCAAATCATTTTTGTTACCGACTGATCGATTGTAATTTGATTATAAATTCCTGTAAATGGGTTAACCAACCAGATGTTGCTTTTATAGATAATGGCAATCCAAGATTGATTCGCAACCGTTGTGGGAGACCAAATGACCCGTTGCGGGGTGACATAATCCTCCTCGTCCAACGGGAAAACCGCCTTTGCGTTCCCGCCGTCGGAATCCATCAGCATAATGCGGTAACGGCTGCTTTCGCTTTGCAAGGGGCTGATCGTCTGCATATAAGCGATATAAGAGCTTCCGTCTTCAAACAGGGGGGAAGCCGCGGGTTGTGAAAACAAACCGGTTCCCGATTTTATTTCAGCGGCTTGTCCGTCCGTAAGATTGATCTTCCCGATGTTGAAATCAGTCGGATCATAACTTTTTGTCGTCCCTTCTATTTCCCCGTGAAAGGCAAAAAAGGCGGCAGTTTCATCCGAAGACCAGGTAACTCCCGGAATCCATGCCCAATCGCTGCGTGTTTTCTCATAAGGTTGAATCTTGGTAAGTTCTTTTTTCTCGCCGGTCAGTCGATCAATTTTCCCGATACTGCCGGGAGTTGCGTAGAGAAGCGTGCGACCGTCTTTTGAGAGATAGAATTCGGTTCCCCACCAACTGTAAGGTCCTTCATCGTTCGCTTGAACGATCGTTTCATCCTCCATTAACATTCCCGTATCGCTGACCAGACGAAACAACAGGTCGTTGTTCGCTTTCCAGCCGGGAGCGCTTTCCTGAGGTGTGACGGTGGAATACAAAAGACGCCGCGCTTCACCCGGCAGCCAGGCGGCAAAGTGGATGACATTGGAAATACGTAA
>JALHEL010000196.1:2730-6800 GCA_022837205.1 Leptolinea sp. | reverse complement strand
TGGCCGAAAATGGCGCCTCTGGATGAAATGATCAACACGATTTTGTCGCAAAACACAAACGATCGCAATCGCGATTCGGCATTTGTGAGTTTACGTCACTGTTTCCCCACTTGGGAGGCAGTCAGAGATGCTCCGGCTTCGGAAGTAATCGACTGTATCCGTTCAGCCGGACTGGGGAATCAGAAAGGACCTCGCATTCAGGAGATTCTCAGACAGATTACAGAAGAAACCGGCGGCTTGGATTTGGATTTTTTGAAGGGATGGGAGTCCGAACACATTCGTACCTGGTTAACCGGTTTTAAGGGGGTAGGGATGAAAACAGCCTCGATCGTTATGCTTTTTTCGCTCGGCATCCCGGCTTTTCCGGTCGATACACATATTTACCGGGTGACCGGCAGATTGGGATTAAGACCCGCAAAAATGAGCGTCGAACAGACCCATTTACAGATGGCAAAACTTTTCCCGCCGGAAAATTACGGGACGGCACACATTAATCTGATTCTTCTCGGACGGCGAATTTGCTTCGCCCGTAATCCGAATTGCTCCGAATGCTTTCTGAATGATCTTTGCGATTATTATTCGGAAAAAGAATCAATCGTTCAAAAGAACGGGACTTCGCGATGAAACTCGCCTTAATTCTGATTTTGATCGGCATTCTCGCATTCGGGATCTTGCGATATTTGCGCCCGGTGATTCTTAAGAAAATATCCCTTCCCGATAAATGGGATAAAACTTTAACCGTCGCGATCTGTATCCTGTTCCCGGCATCGCTCTTCTTCATTTTTTATTTTCTTTTCTTGGGAATGATTTCATGGTTGCCGGCTTCGACCGCGGAAATCGTTTGGGTGAGCGATTTCATTCTTATGATCAGTTTCGGAATTGCGGGAGAATGCCTTTTCCCGACAAAAAAGAAAGCCAATCTTTCATTGCTTTGTTTTTTTATCGGTTATGCTTTGCTTTGTTTATGGGTCATCGGAAATACCGTCGGTACAGCCTGATTATCAAGGCTTAGAATAGAATTAATTTGATTTTGGGGAGGAATTATGGAACCGATTTCAATCGCAAAAGATATTTATTGGGTGGGAGTCAACGACAGACAGTCTGATCTTTTTGAGGGTTTATGGCCGATCACTCCAAACGGGGTATCTTTAAACAGTTATCTGATTTTGGATGAAAAAAAAGTCCTGATCGATCTGGCCAGCGATTTATTATCCGAACATTATATTCAAATGCTGGAACAATTGATTCCGATTCATCAAATTGACTATATTGTCCTGAATCACCTTGAACCGGATCACACCGGTGCTCTCTTAAAAATTTCAAGCATGGCTCCGAATACGATCTTCTTGGGAACGGCGAAAGCAAAGGAAATCGTCGGAAACTTTTATAACCTTACCGAAAACTTCAGGGTTGTGGCAGACGGTGAAGAATTGAAAATCGGCCGCCATACTTTAAAGTTTGTTTCGATTCCGTTCGTCCATTGGCCCGAGACTATGGTCACTTATGACGAAGAAGATCAAATCCTTTTTTCCTGCGATGCATTCGGCGGTTACGGCGCTTTACCGGGAATCCTTTTTGATGATCAATGTGCCGATCTTTCATTCATGGAAGAAGAAGCGCTGCGATATTATTCGAATATTGTCGCGGCTCACAGTGCCCATACCAAGCGGGCGATAGCAAAATTGGTAAATACCCCCATTCAGATGATCGCGCCTTCTCACGGGCTGATTTGGCGAAGCCATCCCGAAAGAATCTTCGAGCTATACTCCAAATGGGCGAACTACTCCGACGGCGGACGCGAAAAAACAGCCACGGTTCTTTATGGCTCCATGTATGGGAATACCCGATTTTTTGCCGAGTCTGTTATTCAAGCTGTCGCACAAAAAGGACTGCCGGTTGAGGTATTCGATATCAACTCGTCCCACATCAGTTATATCCTCCCTTCTCTTTGGAAAAATCAGGGAGTAATTATTTGCGCACCGACCTATGAAGGATCGATTTTTCCTTACATGATGAATGTTCTGTCGATGGCTAAGATCAAGAAAGTGATGAATCGAAGTGCAGCCTATTTCGGCAGCTATGCCTGGGGGAGTATGGCGAAAAAACAATTTGAAGATTACTGCACCGAACAAAAATGGGATATTGTTGAGAACAGGCAGTTCTTCGGGAAACCGAAATCCGCGGATTTCGAAATGATTCCGGATTTTGCCGAACGGTTTGTAAAAGCCGTAAAAGAAGCGGTATAGGTTCGTGATTCATGTCTGCCACTTTTATCCGCCGGCAGGAAGATTTTATTTGTGAACATTGCGGAAAGAAGGTCAAGGGCAATGGGTATACGAATCATTGCCCTTATTGTCTTTACAGTAAACATGTAGATATCAATCCGGGGGACCGCGCCTCGGCTTGCGGGGGGTTGATGGAACCCATCCGGGCAGAATTGCGAAAGAATGAAGTGATTCTCACTCATCGCTGCCTGAAGTGCGGCTGCCTGAAAGTTAACAAAACAGCTCCGGAAGATAATTTTGATGAAATTTTGCGAATTATGCAAAATTCACAGAACACAAAATAGATTCCATATGGATAAGTATAAAAAGAGCTATAACATCTTTCGCAGTTGATCTTGCATGAATTGTTCGTGATTCATCGCAAAATTGCCGGTCACTGTTTGCCCTCGCGCCACATTGCCGGCCACTACCGCTCCGAGACTGATGCGGGAATGATCATCCACTTTCACTTCACTGGAGATAGTCGCATTCGGACCAACCCAAATATCGTTGCCTAATTCGGCGGAACCGCCGATACACGCACAAGCGGCAATCAGATTCCGCTGCCCTATTTTAACCCCGTGAGCAACATGCACCAGACTCTCGATCTTCGTATCATCACCGATAACCGTGTCATCCCACGGAAACAGAGAACGGGAAACGTTACAGTTATATTGGATTTCGACATTTTTCCCGATCACTAACCCGCCGCAATGAGTCACCGGTAAAATCCCGCCGTCATCCATTCGGATGAACTCCAACCCCGTCCCGCCGAGGATGGTCCCCGATCGAATAATACTGTTTTCACCGATTTGCACATTCGCATGAATCCGGACAAAAGGTTCGATGACGGCGTTGTCCCCGATGATGATATTTTCCGAATCCAGTATCGCACCGGCGGAAATAGCAGCATTCCTGCCGATTTTTACGGGAAATACTCCTCGCAGATAACCCTCCGAAATATCTCCTTTGGCTAATTCATTGTGAAACTTAAAAAAACCGACTCGAATATTTTCACAAGTACATATTCCTTTTCCGCTTGCCCGAATCAAATCGGATGCCGCCAACTCCGGCGGGCAAAGGATACAGCTAACATCGGGATTGCGAACTGCGGTTTTCAGATATTTTTCGCTTCCGGCAAACGTCAGAATGGGAACGGAAGGTCGGGCCCCGCACAAACCCAAAGAAAGGAATTCGCCGTCCCGAATTACCTGCCAATCAGCCATCGGAATTTCGCTGAGTTTCATAAGTTCTCCACATGATCGAAAGTAAAACGGTTCTCGCGCCCGCATTCAACAACTTGCTTCACAAAAGCCCGTGCTCCGATCTGCCGGTCGCGGTTGACATATTTTATCAGCTGGGAATATTCCCTTTGAAAAGGTTTGGCATCTAAATAGCGATTCATATTCTCGGTATTTAAAAATAAATGGATAGGATGAAAATTAAATACTTTTAAACCGTCCCCCGAAGACAAAATATGTGCGCATGCCGTTTTTCCTGAATTTTCAGAGCAATATGCATCATCTTCATAGAAATACGGGATACGCAGCAATCCGCAGAAATGCTGAAAAGGTTTCAGCTCGATTCCGGAACTGAAGGGAATAAACAAATTGAGATCACGGGTTATCCCCCGTGTTGTAAAAGCCTCCAAAATCGCCGTTGAATCGATCAATCCGTGAGAACGTGCGCTGACCGCTTCAGGTACAATCTTCTTGATTTCGCCGATGACGGATAAATAATCCTGATCAGCGTGATTCTGCAACAAAGGATAAAAATTCGGATGAATTCCCAAGCGAATGAGCGGAT
>JALHEL010000196.1:0-2701 GCA_022837205.1 Leptolinea sp. | reverse complement strand
CAGTAATTTCGTCTCATGAGTGATAAAAATCGTTACCGGAACTTGCAATTCGTCAATCAGAGTCAGTGAATCCGAAAGGACATCGTCGCCGGCCCAATCGGTATCCATGGTCAGATAGATCGTTTTGGAAAGATCACCTGTCACCGCTTCTCCAAAAAAATTTCATCCAAACCCCTTAAAATCGTCCCTTCTTTATAAGCGAAATGAGGTTCGATTTCTTCGTTTAATAAATATTTCCGGATCATCAGATCCGGTTCATTGTATCCGACCATCGCCCGAAAAGATGAGGTTCCGGAATATCGCGGATTGATTTCAAAAACATATGCTTTTCCGTCTACAAAGCGTAACTGAATATTTATCGCCGAACGTGCCCCCAGTTTCAACGCAATTTCTTCGCACTGAGAAGTAACTTCGGGGAATCGCCCGATTTCACCCTGTGTAATGCCGTTACTGAGCACCAGCATCTCTCCGGTATAGCGGCTGCGGATTTTCAGCCGGTTGCTCAATGCGGATAAAATATTCCTTTTTACGGCAATCGAATTGATCAGATTCCCTTCCATATCACAAAGCACACCGGCCGTATACTCGCTGTCGGCATCACCGATATATTGCTGAACTATGAATTCCGAATAAATGTTTAACATCCAGCAACCGAAAAGTTCCAATTCCTTTTTGTCCTGTGCGATAAAACTGTTAGCCGATCCGCCTCCTCCCACCGAAGGTTTCAAAACCAACGGGAATAGATCCACGGATTGTAAATCCTCCGAATTTCGAATTGTCCATGTTTGCGGAAAATAAAAACCGTTTTCTTTCAGGAATGACATCGTCTTTGATTTATCCAGACAAAGATCGATTACGGATTTCGAATTCATCGGCAAAAAGATACCCTCAGCTCGAAATTCATCCTGAAATCCGCTGATCCGTTTTAACTCCGGCTCCGATCCAGTAAACAATACCTGAACACAGTTTTTTTTACAGGCATCCGTCAGAATGGAAATATAATCGGGATCGACAGCCGGCGGAAGAATAACCCGTTCATCCGCCATATACAACCCTTTGGATAAAGGCGTTATATCCGCACCGATTAGATGATAAGGTGTCTCAGCCAGCTTTAATGCTTTCAATAATTGTTCGCCGTTACCACCACCGCCGACACCCGTAACCATTACTCTGATTTTATCCGTCATGCGTTATTTCCTTTTTAAAACATCCAATACCGAAGGATGAATTCCTTCCGGATGATCCAAAATGGGACCGGGATCGATCTCAACCCGCCAGATCGAGACTGCCTTCGTCTTCGTGTCAAACAAGACAAAAGAAGGTTGATTCCCGTAATCCCGCGGCAAGCCAACTGAACCGACATTGACAATCAAGGTATGTTTATTTCGCCGTATCCAGGGACGATGAGTTTGTCCGATGAAAAGAACATCCAACCCGATTTGATCAAAATTCGCAAATTCCGAATTTTCATATCCGGTCCCTGTCAGCGGATCGGAAATCGTGCCATGTACAAAATAAATTCGCAATCCTTTGATGTCTTGCTTCCAAGCATCCGGCCATCGCTTGAGAAAGGAGAGGTTTTCTTCCGTGAGATTCGCTTTTTGTTCCTTCAGATGATAAACCTCATCTTTTTCATCCGATAATGGTAATAATCCCAACAGCATAGCTTCATGATTGCCTTTTACACAAACGGGATTGAACTCCTTCAGCCGATCCAACACCTCATTCCCATCCGGAAAATATCCGATCGCATCTCCCAAAAAAAAGAAACGATCGATGTCCATTCCTTTCCAAACGTCCGCCAGAAAATCAAAATAAAGACGATTACCATGAATATCTGAAAAAACGCACAGTATCATAAGTTTGTATATTTCTCCTGGTACCAATCCAACGTTTTGCGCAAGCCGGTTTCAAAATCCGTCTGCGGTGTGAAACCGATTAATTCACGAGCCAGTTCGGAACCCGCACACAGTCTCTTCACATCCGCCGGCCGTTCCGGACGATATTCGATACCGCCGTTATAACCATAGTACTTACAAATTGCATCGATCACGGCTTTCATGGAAATTTCTTTTCCGGAACCGAGATTGATCACTCTGCCGCGTGTCATCTCGCTTTCATAAGCCATAATAAAGGCTCTCGCGGTATCTTCCACATAAATGAAATCCCGTGTCTGTTCCCCCGTTCCTTCAAGGACCGGCTTTTCCCCGTTCAATATCCTTCTGGCATTCTGAGGGATAATCGCCGCCAATGCCAGATCATTTTGTCTGGGACCGAAATTATTAAACGGTCGAATAATCGCAACATCCAAATGAAGCACATTATAGAAGGACTGAATCATCAAATCCGCCGAGGCTTTACCGGCCGCATACGGCGTGGTCGGATTCATTGGATGATTTTCATCCATCGGAGAATAGACAGCCGTCCCGTAAGCTTCCGAAGAAGACGAATGAATGAGTGTTTGGTAAGCCCCGTCCTGTAAAAGGTGCAGCAAAACCTCCGCGATATCCACATTCACCCGATAAGCGCCGAAAGGATTGAAAAAAGAATAATTCAGCGCAATGGTGGCTAAATTGAAGACTACTTCGACGGATTCCTTTTTGATGATCGCCTTCATAGTCCCCAAATCACGGGCATCATCGCGATAAATGACCAGATTATTGTAATTTTTCTGTGCAAAATCGAGATTTTCCATTTTTCC
>JALHEL010000195.1 GCA_022837205.1 Leptolinea sp. | reverse complement strand
CTCTAAGTTTCAATCCTTGATTTAATGGACTGTAGAGTAAAAACAAAAAGTGATTTATTACCGCAGTTTGGGCTTGACGGTTTCAATCCTTGATTTAATGGACTGTAGAGTAAAAACCCGGTGTGCAAGGGAAAGGGCACATTGACGGAAAACGGTTTCAATCCTTGATTTAATGGACTGTAGAGTAAAAACCCTGAGATTGACCCGTGGACGCAGTATATGCTGAGCAGTTTCAATCCTTGATTTAATGGACTGTAGAGTAAAAACTCATCTCTGGATCCCGATGATCTTCTGCATCTCACGTTTCAATCCTTGATTTAATGGACTGTAGAGTAAAAACCGGCAAGTGCGCTCAATTTTGAATCTATCAGAAACTGTTTCAATCCTTGATTTAATGGACTGTAGAGTAAAAACTATATAATTGCTGCAGATAGAGTCCGCCTTCTCGGGTTTCAATCCTTGATTTAATGGACTGTAGAGTAAAAACTTGATTGAATTTTTCAGCTTGGGTGGCATCCTCATGTTTCAATCCTTGATTTAATGGACTGTAGAGTAAAAACTATATGACGCCCAAGACCTTTGCGGTGAGTTTGAAGGTTTCAATCCTTGATTTAATGGACTGTAGAGTAAAAACTTTTACAGAACAAAGAAGCATGGATATTTGAGCAGTGTTTCAATCCTTGATTTAATGGACTGTAGAGTAAAAACGTGCAGCAGTTGAAGAAGGAATTGAGCGAGATCCAGGGTTTCAATCCTTGATTTAATGGACTGTAGAGTAAAAACCTGGAGAAGGTGCTTGCCTTCTTACCCCGGAAGGTGGTTTCAATCCTTGATTTAATGGACTGTAGAGTAAAAACCGCTTGCCTTCCGATCAGTTCTGGGCTATAAAACGGGTTTCAATCCTTGATTTAATGGACTGTAGAGTAAAAACAATACATTGAGGCGCAGGTGGAAAAAGAACTGGTAAAGTTTCAATCCTTGATTTAATGGACTGTAGAGTAAAAACCGCTTGTAGATGGGAAGCATAAGAATTCCGATATTGGTTTCAATCCTTGATTTAATGGACTGTAGAGTAAAAACTGGATAGTGCAAGAGATGCTCTGTATAGGTATTCAGAAGTTTCAATCCTTGATTTAATGGACTGTAGAGTAAAAACCCTGATACCGAACCTCTTTTACCACGCATATTTTAGCGTTTCAATCCTTGATTTAATGGACTGTAGAGTAAAAACACATTATTATATGGTCAATTTGCAGTTTAAGAAGGGTTTCAATCCTTGATTTAATGGACTGTAGAGTAAAAACTTGGCGGAAAGGAGCGAATGGAAAAGAGGAGAATTAAGTTTCAATCCTTGATTTAATGGACTGTAGAGTAAAAACCAACTGGATTATCAAATAGATTGTATTTAATTGGGGGTTTCAATCCTTGATTTAATGGACTGTAGAGTAAAAACATATTAGTTTTGGTCGGAGCTCGTTTCACACTGAGGTTTCAATCCTTGATTTAATGGACTGTAGAGTAAAAACTTGTTTGTGTTGTTCCTGATTTTCCTGAAGTATGCGCTGTTTCAATCCTTGATTTAATGGACTGTAGAGTAAAAACAAAATTAAAATAAGACAAGATTCAATTATTGAAAAGTTTCAATCCTTGATTTAATGGACTGTAGAGTAAAAACCAATATGCTATCCTTTGGTGTAGGTGGCGATATCAGTTTCAATCCTTGATTTAATGGACTGTAGAGTAAAAACTAAGGTTTTCAGCCCTAAAATCCTGTAGTTTTTTCAGTTTCAATCCTTGATTTAATGGACTGTAGAGTAAAAACTCTATCAAGATGAACTTGCTTGTGCTGATATAGTAAGTTTCAATCCTTGATTTAATGGACTGTAGAGTAAAAACCTATACTTTTCTTATATTTATAATGATTTATATAAAGTTTCAATCCTTGATTTAATGGACTGTAGAGTAAAAACCATTGACACACGCTGGAGAAACGAGGCGAAACACTGGTTTCAATCCTTGATTTAATGGACTGTAGAGTAAAAACCCGTGTCACCCGCAATAATGGTCTGATTGCCAGACGCGTTTCAATCCTTGATTTAATGGACTGTAGAGTAAAAACGGAAGAGTAATCTATCATCGGAAGCCTGCTGGACAGTTTCAATCCTTGATTTAATGGACTGTAGAGTAAAAACATACTCGGGCTCGGGCACAAACACACCCGTCTCAAGGTTTCAATCCTTGATTTAATGGACTGTAGAGTAAAAACCACAATCATCCAGCCTTGGTCAAGCAGAGCTAGTGAGTTTCAATCCTTGATTTAATGGACTGTAGAGTAAAAACTGCTCTACAAAGTTGCCGTCCACGAAGTCGCCACCCAGTTTCAATCCTTGATTTAATGGACTGTAGAGTAAAAACTCTGGAAAATAGGCAGGAAAAAAAGATGGTTATTGGTTTCAATCCTTGATTTAATGGACTGTAGAGTAAAAACCCTCGGGCACATTCTTGGTCGGGTTGAAGTGCGTGAAGTTTCAATCCTTGATTTAATGGACTGTAGAGTAAAAACGGTCTTGAATGCTTGGTGTCTCAATATGGAGGTGGTGTTTCAATCCTTGATTTAATGGACTGTAGAGTAAAAACAAACTTTTAGCCGTATCTGCCTTCTTTGCTGAATAGGTTTCAATCCTTGATTTAATGGACTGTAGAGTAAAAACGGATAGAGCAGAAAGAAAAAATTACTCGTTTCTTCTGTTTCAATCCTTGATTTAATGGACTGTAGAGTAAAAACCCAGTTCAATATAGTTTTTAATTTCTTTCACCCTAAGTTTCAATCCTTGATTTAATGGACTGTAGAGTAAAAACCGCGCACAGCGCCAATTTTAAGCTGATTTTCGTCAATGTTTCAATCCTTGATTTAATGGACTGTAGAGTAAAAACTAAAACTTGGATACGGTTTTGACGAAATCAAAATGAGTTTCAATCCTTGATTTAATGGACTGTAGAGTAAAAACTCGGGATACCAATTGAAGTTGAGCAAAATTGACATCATGTTTCAATCCTTGATTTAATGGACTGTAGAGTAAAAACCTCATCCAGCGCACCTTGTAATGCAAGCTGGTGCTGTTTCAATCCTTGATTTAATGGACTGTAGAGTAAAAACTGTAGCCCGATACTATTGTCGGGTCTTGACTTACTCGTTTCAATCCTTGATTTAATGGACTGTAGAGTAAAAACTATTGCCAGAAACGAAGACGGGAGTATCTGTTTGGGTTTCAATCCTTGATTTAATGGACTGTAGAGTAAAAACAAAAAGGACAATGTAAATTACATCCGTGAAACCGGGTTTCAATCCTTGATTTAATGGACTGTAGAGTAAAAACACTTACATCTTCATAGGAAGGAAATATAAGAGAAAAATGTTTCAATCCTTGATTTAATGGACTGTAGAGTAAAAACACGAAGGCACATCTCCCTCAAAGGGAGTTAAAGCACGTTTCAATCCTTGATTTAATGGACTGTAGAGTAAAAACCCCGGTTCTTCATTTTGCCCTTCACCGGGGAGCTGAGTTTCAATCCTTGATTTAATGGACTGTAGAGTAAAAACAAAATCTTTACGAACAAAGAAGGCCGATTGACCTGAGTTTCAATCCTTGATTTAATGGACTGTAGAGTAAAAACAGCCGATTATACATTTAATGGACTGTAGAGTAAAAACTATCGGCGTGGTGAGTTTTATCTTCAGTATCGTAAGTTTCAATCCTTGATTTAATGGACTGTAGAGTAAAAACTTATGGCTTAGGCAGTCAGACGCCTATTATGCTACGTTTCAATCCTTGATTTAATGGACTGTAGAGTAAAAACACCTGTGCCTGAATATAGACACCCGTTTCTGTTGTGTTTCAATCCTTGATTTAATGGACTGTAGAGTAAAAACTGTCCTGTAATCTGTTTTCCAGCCACTTCTTACTATGTTTCAATCCTTGATTTAATGGACTGTAGAGTAAAAACTCACTGATCGTATTTTTGTATCCTGCGGAGCTACTGTTTCAATCCTTGATTTAATGGACTGTAGAGTAAAAACCAAATGATAGATGCGGATATAGATCATTATGCTCAGTTTCAATCCTTGATTTAATGGACTGTAGAGTAAAAACTCTACCAGTTTTATACTTAATGCGAGTGCGGTAGGGTTTCAATCCTTGATTTAATGGACTGTAGAGTAAAAACTATCCCAATATAGATAATGAGATTATGAAAGATAAAAGTTTCAATCCTTGATTTAATGGACTGTAGAGTAAAAACTATATTAGTTGAAAATAATTATCAATCTGATCTGAGTTTCAATCCTTGATTTAATGGACTGTAGAGTAAAAACTGAAACTCCCGAAAATAAAACAAAATGAACTCAATTTGTTTCAATCCTTGATTTAATGGACTGTAGAGTAAAAACTCGGATACAGGCATCAGATTGGAGATGGGCGTCTACGTTTCAATCCTTGATTTAATGGACTGTAGAGTAAAAACCAGATTAGGTGTAGCAGGTGCCAGCGAAGATGCACTGTTTCAATCCTTGATTTAATGGACTGTAGAGTAAAAACATTGAGCTATTCGTGCTCCCATCCCTCCAATAACGGTTTCAATCCTTGATTTAATGGACTGTAGAGTAAAAACAAATTGCCAATTTCTATTCTATAATATCCAGATGTGTTTCAATCCTTGATTTAATGGACTGTAGAGTAAAAACATAACGAGGATTGGCGTTACTGGTCATCACTTGGAGTTTCAATCCTTGATTTAATGGACTGTAGAGTAAAAACTACCTGCCGTAGTTTATCGGTGTTGAGGAATTCTTGTTTCAATCCTTGATTTAATGGACTGTAGAGTAAAAACAATGTCCCATAAGCACTTTCAGGCACAAGCAGTGTGTAAGTTTCAATCCTTGATTTAATGGACTGTAGAGTAAAAACTGCGGGCAATTCGGTCACGATAGGGAAGGTATGCTGTTTCAATCCTTGATTTAATGGACTGTAGAGTAAAAACTCAGTTCCAGTAGTGTAAGGAATTCATTTCTAACAGGTTTCAATCCTTGATTTAATGGACTGTAGAGTAAAAACATATTGGATAGCCATAAGGGCGCAGAAAGAAGAAGGTTTCAATCCTTGATTTAATGGACTGTAGAGTAAAAACTGTAGTTAGGTCAATGTGCACTGGGTCCGACATCAGTTTCAATCCTTGATTTAATGGACTGTAGAGTAAAAACTTTCTTCTTTTGTCTTGGTCTGTTTTGCAGTCAATGTGTTTCAATCCTTGATTTAATGGACTGTAGAGTAAAAACAGTGTCTGCGCTCAGTAGAGAGATGAAACTTCTGGGTTTCAATCCTTGATTTAATGGACTGTAGAGTAAAAACTCAGTAGCATTCGGAGACAGAATGCTCGGATAAGGTGGGTTTCAATCCTTGATTTAATGGACTGTAGAGTAAAAACTTAATGCGCATTTTATTGCTCCTTTCTTTAATATCGTTTCAATCCTTGATTTAATGGACTGTAGAGTAAAAACTTTTGTGGTGTCTAATCCTTCGTTTTCCAAGTATGACTGTTTCAATCCTTGATTTAATGGACTGTAGAGTAAAAACTGTAGCACCGATAATCGCTTCCTCCAATCAAAACAGTTTCAATCCTTGATTTAATGGACTGTAGAGTAAAAACCTGCTTCGGAGGATTTTCATCCAATTCTATCACGGGGTTTCAATCCTTGATTTAATGGACTGTAGAGTAAAAACCATTTCTTTCTCCTTTGGAAGCAAGGCAGGGCGAGGTTTCAATCCTTGATTTAATGGACTGTAGAGTAAAAACTTGTTCTTCGTCCCGCATAACTGCTTTTGTCTCGGGAGTTTCAATCCTTGATTTAATGGACTGTAGAGTAAAAACTTTATTCTCCTTTTTTTACTTCTTTTTGTTCTTTGTGTTTCAATCCTTGATTTAATGGACTGTAGAGTAAAAACAAGTATTTGCTCCACCTTCATATTTTATGGCAACTAGTTTCAATCCTTGATTTAATGGACTGTAGAGTAAAAACCCTGAATAAGTCCACTTGATATTGTCTCCATACAAGGTTTCAATCCTTGATTTAATGGACTGTAGAGTAAAAACACGGACAATCTTAATGAAGTTTCACTGGGATAGAGTTTCAATCCTTGATTTAATGGACTGTAGAGTAAAAACAGAAGAATAATTGCCAATGATATGATGATGATTAGAAGTTTCAATCCTTGATTTAATGGACTGTAGAGTAAAAACTGACTATTACCTTGCGGGATTCATTAGATATATGGAGTTTCAATCCTTGATTTAATGGACTGTAGAGTAAAAACAGGATTTTATACTCATATCTATTATCTATCTGAAAAGTTTCAATCCTTGATTTAATGGACTGTAGAGTAAAAACTCAATAGTGTGATGGCTGCAGTTCTGCCATATATCTGTTTCAATCCTTGATTTAATGGACTGTAGAGTAAAAACCCTCATTTCTGTATCTGATACTTTTGTTATAGTATGTTTCAATCCTTGATTTAATGGACTGTAGAGTAAAAACTCAGACCTACAATAGGTGCAACGGATGGTACGGTTAGTTTCAATCCTTGATTTAATGGACTGTAGAGTAAAAACAATTCCTGAGCATAATCATGATTTAGCAGCAGTTACGTTTCAATCCTTGATTTAATGGACTGTAGAGTAAAAACTGTAGTTAGGTCAATGTGCGTTGGGTCCGACATCAGTTTCAATCCTTGATTTAATGGACTGTAGAGTAAAAACAGCCGACCACGAATTGCCACGATATTTCGTCTTAGGTTTCAATCCTTGATTTAATGGACTGTAGAGTAAAAACATAATCCCTTTGGTTTCATCTTGCTTAATTCCGAGAGTTTCAATCCTTGATTTAATGGACTGTAGAGTAAAAACTCCACAGCCACATTTACACGCAAACTCTGAGCTGTGTTTCAATCCTTGATTTAATGGACTGTAGAGTAAAAACCGCTTGATTTCAATGAGATCGAATTTTCTGATGGAGGTTTCAATCCTTGATTTAATGGACTGTAGAGTAAAAACATATTGCCATTGGCGCAAATCCTACCGCTACTACTTGTTTCAATCCTTGATTTAATGGACTGTAGAGTAAAAACATAGAACACTGGCATCGGATTACCATTTTGATCTGGAAGTTTCAATCCTTGATTTAATGGACTGTAGAGTAAAAACAGACATTCTTCATATTTCCGATACCAGCGATGGAAAGTTTCAATCCTTGATTTAATGGACTGTAGAGTAAAAACTGTCTGATATTTTAGTATTTAATTTTCCCCACGCAGTTTCAATCCTTGATTTAATGGACTGTAGAGTAAAAACAGGCACATCCGAAACAGACCCAGGTTGGGAGAACGGTTTCAATCCTTGATTTAATGGACTGTAGAGTAAAAACGACGGGATAATGATCTATCCGAGATATGAATATGGGTTTCAATCCTTGATTTAATGGACTGTAGAGTAAAAACACATCTGCTTCAGCGGCGACCGCTGCAGTCATCGATGGTTTCAATCCTTGATTTAATGGACTGTAGAGTAAAAACCATTTCTGTCGTTCCATAGACGAATTTTACTCCGCGTTTCAATCCTTGATTTAATGGACTGTAGAGTAAAAACATTTGATACCGCCAAACCCAATTGTTTACACCGCCGGTTTCAATCCTTGATTTAATGGACTGTAGAGTAAAAAC
>JALHEL010000194.1 GCA_022837205.1 Leptolinea sp. | reverse complement strand
CGAAAAACAAATTATTCAGGACTTTCCGATTTTTAGTCAAACCGATCGAAACGGAAAAACACTTTGTTATCTGGATTCGGCAGCCACGACACAGAAGCCTTTATCCGTTCTCGAAGCAATGGATACTTACTATAAGACGTACAATGCCAATATTCATCGAGGGGTTTACCATATCTCGGAGTTGGCAACGGAAGCTTATGAAACAACGCGCGAAAAAGTTCGGGCTTGGATTCATGCCCGATCGACGACGGAGATTATATTCACGCGGAATACCACCGAATCCATTAATTTGGTAGCCTATAGCTGGGGAAGAAAAAATTTGAATGCCGGCGATCATATTATCCTGACCGAAATGGAGCATCATTCCAACCTGGTTCCCTGGCAGATATTGGCAGAGGAAAAAGGCGTCGAACTGGATTTTATTCCGGTAACGGATGCGGGGGAATTGGATCTCGAAGTTTACCGGCAGCTCCTTGAAAAGCATCCGAAACTGGTCTGCGCAACCGGTATGTCCAACGTAATGGGGACTATTCCACCCTCCAAGGAAATGATCTCCGCCGCTCACGCCGCAGGCGCCCTTTTTCTATTAGACGGTGCCCAGATGGTTCCGCACATGCAGGTGAATATCCGGGATTTGGACGCAGACTTTTTTGCTTTTTCGGCGCACAAAATGTTGGGACCGACCGGAATCGGCGTCTTATATGGTAAAGAGTCGCTGTTGGAGGCGATGCCGCCTTTCCTCGGAGGAGGCGACATGATAAAGAGAGTTCATTTGCGATCCTTTTCGGCAAATGACTTACCTTATAAATTCGAAGCAGGAACACCCGCCATCGCCGAAGCGATCGGGTTTGGAGCGGCAATTGATTATTTGGCTCAAATCGGCATGGATGCGGTCTTTGAGCATGAATCGGAAATAACCCGTTATGCCATTCAGGAGTTGATGAAAATTCCGGGGCTGAAAATCATCGGACCTTTAACTTCTTCCAATCGGGGATCGGCAGTCAGTTTTACTTTAGATTATGTTCATCCTCATGATGTGGCTCAAATATTGGACAGAGAAAACATTTGTGTCCGCGCGGGACATCACTGCGCCATGCCGTTACATGAACGATGCAATGTTGACGCTTCGACCCGGGCCAGTTTTTATATTTACAATTCGCTTACTGATGTCGATCGTTTAATAGACGGCTTGAAAATCGTACATCAGCTTTTTGGACAGGACTGAAATGGACGATTTATATCGCGAAAATATTTTGGATCATTATAAGAATCCCATTTATAAAGGGACGTTGGAACCGGCGGATCTGAGTTTTGAAGATGAAAACCCTTTGTGCGGGGATCATCTGCGAATCGATTTGCGGGTGGATGAAAAAGGAAATGTAACCGATGCCCGATTCAGCGGTCACGGATGCGCTATTTCACAAGCTTCAGCTGATTTATTGCTCGAATCCATTATCGGGAAAAATATCGAAGATCTCAAGAAACTGACAAAAGAAGATATCTTGGATTTACTTGGAATTGAGGAATTAGGGCCTGTCCGATTAAAATGCGCTTTATTATCTCTAAAGGTTTTGAAAGGCAGTTTGTATGGAATCGGACAAAAAGACGAGGATTTATAGAAATCAAGGTCTTTGATCTGACCTCTCCATTTTCAAATCAATATTTATAAAATAAATCGTGCGGAAGCTATTTCCGCACGATTCTTATCGATTTCCAACAAAATCTTTTCGAATTTTACGTTGAAGTATTATTCAATATCATCCAACGGCAGTTTATCCGTCACTTCATCGATAAATTCCGGTGACAGTCGATCTTCTTTGGCGTATTTTCGGATTGTATCCTTTAGTTTATCGAGCATAATTGTATCATATTTGAAATTTGCATTCGGATCGATCGATGATTTCGGCCCGAGAAAAACTAAAATCGGATGAATTTTATCTTCGGGAAAATCGATCCCGCGACTAATAAAATACTTTTTCACCGCTTCCAGATTTGCCTCGGCATCCAAATCGGGTCTCCCCAAAGATTCCTGGCCGAATATTTTCATGAACATACTGGCTTTTTTCTGTGTCCAACGTTGCTTTTTTTCATCATAGCCGATCACACCGCCTTGAAAATAGGGCATCAGAATAAAAGCGCCTGCTGTTCCGACCAGCAAATGGTCAACCGGATCCATGTAGTGATAAATTGAAAAATTATCGCTCAGTCCTTTGAGCTTAACATTGAAAATATTGTTATTGCTCGGTTCCCTGCCCCAGCGGGTTGTCATAGAAATGGATATCTGCGAAAGAATAACACCCGCGATCAAAGCGATAAAAGACCAGGTGAAATATTGCGGAGAAAATGCCGCAACCGCACCGGCAATCAAAATCGCAAAAGAAATAGCGGTTATATATTTGGATTTTTTTCGATTTGAGTTCAGTTTCCGTTCATTAGTGTAAATATACATGAATCATTCCTCTGTTTAATTTATGCCAATTCTTCCTGAATGGATTGCCGAACCGTCCCGACCAAATCAACATTCAAAGCTTCCCGTACAACTTTTATAGCACTGATCAATGCCGTACTGTTTGAACGGCCATGCCCGACGAAAACCAACCCGTCAATCCCCAACAGAGGGGCGGCCCCCACCGCATTCGGATCCATCTTTGATTTTACGGCGGATAGGATATTCTTGGCTAAAGAGTTATCTCCACCGGATGCTATCGAAGGCATTAATTGTTCTTTCAAAATATCAGTCAACATTTTCGCAGTCGCTTCCGAGGTCTTCAAAAAGATATTTCCGGTAAAGCCATCGGTCACCACCACATCCGCTTTTCCGGCAAAAACTTCTTTTGCTTCCACATTTCCGATGAAATTGATTTTTTTCGAAGATTCCAATAAAGGATAAGTCGTCCGCATCAGTTCGTTACCCTTCCCGGGTTCCTCGCCGTTATTTAAGAGACCGACTTTAGGCTTGGAAATCTTCTGCATCGCTTCTGCATAAATCGAGCCCATAACAGCGAATTGCAGCAGATATTCCGGTCGGCAATCGGAATTCGCTCCGATATCGATTACTACGCTAAACCCTTTTGCGGTCGGAAACAGTGCGGTTAATGCCGGACGGGCGACGTTTCTGATCCGTCCCAATTCACGCAGGCTATTAAACATAGCCGCGCCTGTATTTCCGGCGGTCAAAAACGCTTCTGCCTTTCCTTCTTTAACCAATCGCAGACCGACAGCCATTGAATTGTTCGGTTTCAGTTGAGCACTTTTTACCGCTTTTTCACCCATTTCAAGGATATCTTCCGCATGAACGATTTCGATCGGTAATCCGGCAAAGTCACTTTCCGAAACATGTTCCCGAATAATATCTTTGTGACCTACCAGAATAATGCTCTCATTCAAATTTTTCGCCGCATAGATTGCGGCTTCAATCTCCGGTTGGGGGCAATCATCGCTGCCCATTGCATCCAAAACAATAGCCATATTGTCTCCTGACAGTAAAAATCTATTTAAAAAAACCGAATCACAGGTTTTTCATCCTATTTTCAACTTATTCTTAATCATTCATCCCACAGCGAAATCCTGATCCGATAAGATCAGTTTGCGTCTCATTTCCTTGACAACGCTGCGTACCTGATTATAATACAAAAGCTAACGCGCTGGTGCTGGAATTGGCAGACAGGCATGGTTGAGGGCCATGTGACATCTTCGTCGTGGGGGTTCGATTCCCCCCCAGCGCACAAAAATCGCTTATGAATGCGATTTTTTTAAGCCGAGTCATAACTTTTTTTATTGTAAAATCGTCGATTTTCGATTAAGATCATTTCATGCAGACCCAGTCACAACTAACCATTGTCATTCCGGCATTTAACGAAGAAAAATCTCTCCAAACATTTCTGCCTCAGGTGCTCAATTACTGTGACGAAAACCATTTCCGGCTGATCGTAGTAAATGACGCTTCTACCGACCGTACCGCAGAAGTTTTGGATCATTTTCAGAATCAATTCCCGGAAATCATGAAAATTGTAAATCATAAAGTGAACAAAGGATACGGCGGCGCACTCTCTACCGGCTTAAAGCAGGCTGAAACACCTTTTGTCGTAACTTTGGA
>JALHEL010000193.1:4196-7076 GCA_022837205.1 Leptolinea sp. | reverse complement strand
GTTGATGGATCGAATCGATATTCATGTAGATGTCCCTCGAATTGAATTTCAAAAAATCAGCAGTCAAAAAGATCAGGAACCATCGGCGGCGATTCGGGCGCGGGTAGAGAAAGCCCGTGAAATTCAGCGGCAACGTTTTTCGGAAAGTAAGAATATCAGTTGCAACGCCGAAATGCGCCCGGCTGAAATAAAAAAATTTTGCCAACCGGATGATGAAGGGAACCGGCTAATGCGGCTGGCAATGGATCGGTATGAACTATCCGCTCGGGTGTTTCATCGATTATTAAAGTTGGCAAGGACTATAGCGGACCTTGACGGATCAGAAAAAATTCAATCCAACCATATTGCGGAAGCGATTCAATATCGTCCCCGGCAGATTGAATAATAAATTATTTTGGACCAAATGAAAATTATGAAGTAATTTTTGTTGATTTTTCATCAGCAATGGATGTTATATAATCTATATAGTAAAGCTAGAATTAAAAATTCGATTTTATGAGTGAAGTAATATACAAATGGATATTCTTGTTAAGATCATTTTATGGTGTTGTGGCAAGGCTATTTAGATATATCATAACAACAACCATTTCAAAATGTCCTAACTTTCAAATCGGAAAGGTTCGAATATCAACACCCCGAGGGATGAGCAATCGAGTTCTTACATGAATCTTTTTAGTGCTGTAACGGAAGAGGAAAAGATTTGAGTGGAAATTTTTCAACAGACACGGTTTTTCTCTTTTATAAGAGATGTTGAAGTGAACAGTAACTTAACGGAGCATAGTATGACAAATAGAAATAAGCAGGTAAGAAATGAATTATGACTCATTTCGCTAAACCAACTAAATATTCAACAGATTACATCATCAGACAGAAAGACCACCTGAATAATCGTACCGACGTAACTGTTTTAAAGAAAAATGAGGATTTGTTTATTTTCCTTCTTTCGTTTTTGTTGAATATTGGAATGGCTTATATTTTATTTTTTGTTTTACGGATTGGGAATAGTGATGCACTTTCTCGAACGGCTAATGCATATTATGTTTTATATTCTCGTGATCCTCATCTTGCTGCAATAGGCTTTATTTGGCCTCCGCTTCCCAGCATTTTACAATTACCACTATTACCGATTACAAAAGCACTCAATATTATTCCTTTTACAGGTAATATTGTTTCTGCATTATCAGGGGCGGCATGTTTGGTAATGATGAACAAGTTGCTGATCAATATGAAAGTCACAACTCCCTTCCGATGGATTTTGGTCGCTTTATTACAGTTTCATCCTTATACCTGGTATTTGTTTTCGGCAGGAATGTCAGAAGCTGTCTTCTTATTTTTTATTCTTACCACGTTGTTTGGACTGTCAATTTTGCCTGAAAGCATGCGTTCCTGGGTAATAATAGGCTTTAGTTTAGCTGCTGCTTTTTTTACTCGATACGAGACTTTGGCGATGATCGTGGGTGTCGTATTGGCTGTGTTCATTATAATGTGGGAAATTGATTCGGAATGGAAAGCAAAAAGTGAAGGATTGCTTATCGCGATTTTGCTTCCTCCGTTTTATGGCATCGCTCTTTGGATATTTTTTAATTGGACATTGATGAGTGATCCATTTTATTTTCTGCATAGTCAATTCAGTTTATCTAATGCAGCGGATATCGCTAAAATTGCAGGTGTCAGTCATCCATATTATCGCGGTTGGGAAAATCTTTTAGAATCTTTCCGTATAGGAATAACACGATCATACCAACAATGTATTGCTTATCCTGTTTTGGGAATTTTTGCTTTTATTTCGATATTACAACATCAAGATAGGAAAGGTATGGGAATGTTCCTTGCCATGATCAGTATTACTGCTTTCACCGTTTTACAGGTTTTCCAAGGATCTCTGGCAAGCTGGATGCGTTATTGGTTTTATGCAGCACCTTTTTCACTAGTAATGGCAGGAATTATTCATAAAAATTTGATATATAAATGGCGATTCTTATTTAATTTATTAGCCATTGCATTGTTCATTGCAAGCACACCTTTGTTGCTAAAATCGATGCATAATTCCCAAATGGGCAGCGATGAGCAACGATTAAGTGCTCTTATTTTAGATCCGGAAAAAGAAGTTGCTTTACGTGAAAAAGATGGATTTTGGGTTTATTTAAATGATGCGCCAATTGTAGCTGAAGCGGTTGATAACTTTTCCAATGACGGTCTTGTCCTAGTCGATTCTAATAGCAGTTTTTCTGTAATCATGGAATCCGACTTTCCCAAACGCCTTGTCAGTTCAAATGATTCAGATTATTTTATGATATTGAATAATCCGATCGGAAAAGTCTCTTATATTTTGGTTCTAGATCCAGCGGCAGTGGGTGTACAGAATACGATTAATATTGCCTATCCAAATTTATTTGAAAAAGGAGCCGACTGGGCAACTTTGGTTTGGGACTCGGATGAACAAACTCTTAATCATTGGCGAATTTATCAGATACATTCTACCGAATAGGTATGTCTTTATATGGAATTCCAAACATTAATATGATTTTAGAATTTCTTCATAGGTCGGGAACCCCGGCATTTCCGGAATCACATCATAAACCAACCATTTATTCACCAGATTGGATAAATCATAACCCGCGACTTCACTGAATACCGCGATAAACTCTTGGGTATCGATCACATCCCATGCATAGCGTTGGACAATCGTCTGCATCGCTTTGTCGAATTTCTGCTCACCCAGTTCCAAAAAGAGTGCATAATAAACCAGCGCTCCACCCATATAGGCATTTAAACTATACATATTCTCTATCGTATTATTAATCGATTTCGGCCCATATAGCTTTTTTGATGTGCCGGATTGGTTTTCAATACCCAAAATCGTCAGGAGTTTTTGATCCA
>JALHEL010000193.1:0-4104 GCA_022837205.1 Leptolinea sp. | reverse complement strand
TTCATCTAAAGTGAGATTACAAATCGCTTCGATAGCATCTTTCACGATTTCCGGATCTTCCAATTCGATCGATCGACCGGCATAAGTATCGGTAAATTCCTTTGCATATTGCTTTACATCTTCAACCTGAACCGATAAATTAGCCATGGTTATATAATCATCCTTCAGCGTTTGTTCAAACCCTTCAGAATTTCCGTTACATTTTTGCCATAACGCTTCCGCATAGGTTGCAAACCCTTCTTTGATCCAAAGTTCACTCCAATCCGCAATTCCAACCAAATCACCGATCCATTGATGTGCCAATTCATGGGCGAATCCAGCTTCTCCGGCATAACTCATATCATTTCCGTAGACGGAACGGGTTTGAGTTTCGAGAGCGCCGCCGAAGGATTTGTTAACCACAATACTCCCCGCATCTTTGAACGGATATTTCCCCACAATCGGTTCAAAACAGGCAATCATTTCAGGTATCTCATTCGCCCATTTGCGGAATTCTTCTTTCATATCCAATTTTTGTTGGATAAAATCGAGTTGAGTTAAATCCGGTCGAATCTCTTTCTGATCCATATCAAAGGAGTCGATACAGACCGTATACAGATAAGGTGTCATGGGCGCTTCCGATTCATAGAAGTAAGTAGCAGTCCCCGCCGTATCTTCGGTTACGGAATAGGAAAAGGGACTTTGCGGTTTTAATACCGTTCCGTCGGAAAAGCGAATCTCGGATAAATGACCGTTGCTTGCGACGGCATATTTTGCGGGAACGGTAACGGAAGTTGAAAAAGTGGCTTTGTCACTCAGCTTATCATTGCAGGGGAACCATTCGGCAGCCAGAGTCGGTTCGGAAACGATACAAAACGGAGCAATCTCTGAGGTGACCGATTCGGAGGATGATCGAAAAATTTGTTTTTCTTCGGCTAATCCCGAATAACTGATTTGAATTTTGTATTCGCTACCGGCTGTCACAGCATATTCGATGATCAGATCATCTTCTGTCAATTCATAATTGACCGGGCTGTCATCCACGTTCACTTCACTGATCAAATAACGATTACTGAAATCGAGAGGAATTGAACCGGCATCGATGAGCGCATTTACCTTTAAAGTTACATCTCCATTCAATAAGTTTGTTCGATCATCCCAGGAGAACTTAATATCGTAATGCTCAACTTCATATTCGCAATGGCCGGATTGTGAGAAAAAAGTGTCTGGATGGCAGTTTTCGGCTTCATCAGCGTGGGTGGAAACAGGGAAATATAACAAGAAAAAGAGGATGAGTAGGAAGAGAAGAATTTTTCGATTCGAAGATTTCGCCATTTTAGCACTTTCCCTTCAAGATTGAAGATAAGTTAATTTTACTTTTATTCCGGTTATTTAAAATGAGACGATAAAAGATACCGAGAACGGAGAGAGGGGGATGCGAGAAAGAAGCCATCCCAGTCTATTTCAATAAAAAAGGATACCGAGAGGTAAGGAAGGAATAATGTCTTCGGGAAATAATTCCGGAAGAGTTTTCGAGCGGCGAAATGAAACAATATAAGATAACGGAAGGAGAGAGGAGTGAGAGGACTTTTCTCTGAATTTCTTTAAAAAAGAGACCGGTCGCAAATATGAATTTGTTTTTGATTTCCTTAGGAGGAGATCTGCGGGAGCAAAACCGTCCCAAAAGTGAATCGGAAACTGCAATTTCGAATAAGTTTTTAAATATCAGAATAAATGTCACGTTATAAAGGGGAAGGTTTTTATTTGACAGAAATAAAATTTTCTATTACGCTAAAAAACAGTCTTTAATTAAACTACTTTTGTTTAGTAAATATAATCTTTTATGTTGATATTTTTCGGACTGAAGTATGGCGATTAAGAAAGCGATAAGATAATTGAGTATCACTGAAACTCCTTCGAAAATTGAGAAGATCCTGCAAGACGCCGCCGTAAACAGATTGTTACCCGCTTCGCAAATTTGTATTGTTCGCGACTCCGAAGTAATCCTTTCCGAATCTTTCGGGTATGTGCCGGTCGGTTCCAAAAAGATAAAGACTCAGAAGCTGACTTTATTCGATTTGGCTTCGGTGACAAAACTCTTTACTGCCACGGCTTTTATGCGATTGGTAGATTTGAACCTCATTTCTTTGGAAGATGCGGTTTCAAAAATCCTTCCGGAATTCAGCGGGGAACGGCCGATCGCTCCATATGAAGATCCGCTCAATCCGGGAAAGTTAATATCGGTCGATCATGGTTTTACGGGAATGGTCGATGCTGGAGAAATTACGTTTCGTCAGCTCCTCCGCCATTCATCCGGGTTACCCGCCTGGCGTCCGTTGTTTACCCAGCCCACTGTTTCCGCCGCAAAACAAATGGTTTTTGATACTTTTTTCAGTTATAAACCGGATACCGATGTAGTATATTCCGATCTCGGTTTTATGTTAGTTGGGTGGGCAATCGAAAAAATTTGCGGTATGGGTCTGGATCAGGCGATTGATCATTTTGTTTTGAAACCGCTTCAGTTGACTGAAACGGGTTTTCGCCCCTTATCACGTGATTTCAATACACCCTTACCGCTTCCGGCGGAAGGAATTGCTCCGACCGGTATTTGTGCGGTTCGGCATAAGATCTTAGTCGGCGAAGTGAACGATGAGAATTGTGCCAGTTTGGGAGGAATATCCGGGCATGCCGGTTTGTTCGCTACCGCAGAAGAGCTGGCTGCTTTCGGACAATCCTTCTTGGATGAATCTTCTATCCTGACATCGGAAAGCATGAATGAAATGAAAAAAGTTCAAGCCGTCAGCCGGGATGGCTTGGTCCGACGAGGAATCGGCTTTCAATTATGGTCGGCTGATCCGAATGCCAGTTATGCGGCTTTAAGTCCGGATTCTTTTGGGCATACAGGTTTTACCGGAACATGCTTATGGGTCGATCCGCAGCGTCAAATGGTTATTGCATTCTTAACGAACGAAGTTTCCAACGGAAGAAAGAACCGAAAAATTCTTCCGTTGCGAGCTCAAATTCTCACTGAAGCGGCAGCAATTTGTCCGGTTTCCGCCGATATTCCCGGCTAAAAAATCAATCGAATTTTCGAATCAAAAAAGCCGATATTTGTAATCGGCTTTTTTTGATTTGTATTTCTATTTTATCGAATGCTTATTCCTAAGGAGTCTGATGCCGAGAATGAGTGCCAAAAGAACCATCACCACTAAAATCATCATCGGAATATTCCATTTGTCGGCGACACCTGTTTTTGGCAAGGCGGTGGATTGAGTTACCGCAACTTCCGTCCCGACATTTTTTCCGATAACGACAAGTATTTCGGTAGCTTCGGCGGTAGGAGTACTCCCAAACATGATCAACCGCGGATTCAAATCGATTCGATTTTCAGAATCATTTTGAACCGGAATGACGGTGCCTGTTTCCGGTTGAATCGGTGTTTCCGGTTCTCCGGAAGGTACGTTCTCAGTTTTATTCAAATAATTTGTCGAATCATTTGTATGTTGCAACGAAGAGTCCGTTGTCGGAATTTTTTCGGATGTTTCCGGCTCCGTATCGGAGGATACCTGTTTTGTCGGAACTCGAGTTTCTTCCGATGAATTATCCCGTTGCGGAATGAAGGCGGTCGGAGAAAGGGAAGGAGCGGGTAAAGAACTTGGCTCAATCGCCGGTGCAGTAGCTGTAAGCGGTACCGCCGGCACAGAAGTGGTTGTCGGTGCCGGTTCATCTCTGCCGGGAATGATAAAAGTTATGAATCTTTGAAAAATATTCGGTTTCTGAGCCGGCTGCACTTCGCCGATCGTTGCGGTTGAAGTTACCGTAGGCAAATTTGTCGGCGTCTGAACCGTCTCCGTATTCTTCGCGCCCGGGAAAATGAAATAGAAAAAGCGTTGGAAAACATTCGGTTGTTGCGTGGGTTCAACAGTCGGAACAGGGGAAGGTGTCGAAACAGAGGTTGGAGTTGATTTCGATACAACCTCGGAAGAAGGCTCTACAAGGACCATCGTTGAGGAAGGTGCCTGCGGCGAGACAATCGGGTTTTCAATGGCGGATTGATCATTCGACGAAATGACCGGCACAACGATTGTTCCGCCCAAATAACCGCCGGAACCGGCAGTGGCGACA
>JALHEL010000192.1 GCA_022837205.1 Leptolinea sp. | reverse complement strand
CGGCGTCCAAAGACGGACGATTTCATTAAAGCCCTCTTCGACCATTGATTCCGGCGTTTGCGGAAATGAATATAAATAGCGCCAAATCGGAGAGCCGGTAAAGCAGGTGATGATTTTTACACCTAATTTAGAAGCCACTTTAGGCCCTTTTTTCATCGATTCGATTGCCCAAGCTCGGATTTCATCGGGTTTGTTCGCCAACCGAGCCGGTGCAAAGTTGTTCAAGCGAGGATCGGGAAGATCTCCCACACATTGCCCGATGATATGCATTGCCAATGCTTTACATTGCAAATTGTATTTCGCAAGGGTGCTCTTGATAAATTGAATATAGTTATCGTCTGTCGCTGCTTTATCTAAATCGAAACTATTCCCCCACGTAGCTATCTCAATCCCGTCATAACCCATCGATGAAGCCGTTTTACATAATTCTTCAAATTCCAAATCAGCCCATTGAGCTGTACATAAAGTTACAATTCTGTCTCCCATAAAATTCCTCCTTGTAAATTAGAAAAGTGACTTAAATTCTGTCATGCTTGAATAACAAATCTCTTCGAACAGTAAAAGTTATGTGCTCGTACACGAAATTAATATCATAACTGGATAATACATTGATTAAATTTGTTCGTCAATATTATTTTCATCATAAAGTCATAGCATATGAAAATAGGTTTCATGTCGTCGAAGTGTGCCGAAAGATTCTTATTTCCTTTGGCTGACGGTAAGAATGGCATCAACGATCGCTTGATAACCGGTACACCGGCATAAGTTTCCCGAAATAGCACGTCTGATTTCAGCTTCTGTCGGATGCGGATTTTTATTCAACAGTGCCTGTGCGGCGAGGATCATTCCCGGAGTACAAAAACCGCATTGTACCGCACCATGGTCAACGAAAGCTTGTTGTAATTCGGATAATTTTCCGTCCTTAGCGATACCTTCAATAGTGGTTATTTCAGCCCCCTCCGCTTGAATCGCCAGCAAAATGCATGAATTAACGGGATCGCCATTAAAAAGGACCGTACAGGCTCCGCATTCCCCTTCGCTGCACCCTTCTTTAACGCCGGTCAGGTTCATTTCCTCACGCAGAAAATCAATTAAACGCATATCGGATGGTATTTCGGAATGGATTTCTTCGCCGTTTATTTTACAAGAAAGCATCACTTTACTCATCTCAATTTTTAGACTCCGACAGTTGTTGTAATTGATCCGTTAAAAGATTAGCAACCAGCTTTCTTCGATAATCGGCAGTTCCCCGGATATCGGTAATCGGTGCGATTTCATCCTGAATGATTCGTGCCGCTTCTTTAATGACTCCGCCGGTAATTTTTTGACCCTGCAGAAAAAGATCTGTTTTGACAGCCCGAATCGGGGTCGGAGCCACAGAGCCGATTGCGATGTAAATCTGTTCGAAATGCGAATCACGTATATATGAATAAATAGCCAAACTGGCGACCGCAATTGCGAGTGCATTGCGTTTCCCGACTTTTTGAAAGGACGAAGTCCCGGGACGGATGGGAATATAAACCGCAGTCAGCAGCTCATCGTTATGGATAGCGGTCTGATGATAACCGCTATAAAAAAGGGATAACGGAACTTTTCGAATTCCGTCCAAACCGGTTAATTCTACCTGGGCATCCAACGCAAGGATTGCCACCGAACCATCACCGGCCGATGAACCCGTAACCAAATTCCCGCCGATCGTTGCCCGGTTGCGAATTTGCGGTGACCCCATTTTTTCTGCGGCTTCTCGCAGAGCGTTGCAGAATGGGTATTGTGCGATTTCCCTTCCCGCAAGTCTCGAAAAAGTGACCAATGCGCCTATTTTCAGAAAATTATCTGAAAGAGATATTTCTTTCAATTCTTGTAACCCACTGATATCAACGATCCTATCCGGAGAAATTTTATTCAACGCCAGGTTTACCATCAGGTCGGTTCCGCCGGCAACGGGTATGGTATGTTCGGTTTTCAAGATCCGTAAACAGTCCTGCAAGCTGGCGGGGCGAATTACATCCATCAGCGAACCGAGCCTTTCTCTTTCGCATCCAAAATTTGTTCGAAATCTACGGGTAACCGATTGATTTTTAAATCCCGAATTGATTCTATTGCGGATGTTATTGCCGGTGCGATGACAACTGTCGCAACTTCAGCCGCTCCCTTGGCACCATAAGGACCGGTTGCTTCATAAAGTTCAACGGAAACATTTTGAATCGGAGGGATATCTTCGGCTGTCGGCAGAATATATACGGTAAATCTTTGATTATCCGGAATCCCATTCCGATAATTCATATTCTCGCCGAGCGTATAGCCTATGGACATCGCAATTCCACCTTGTATTTGCCCGTCCATTGAGAGCCGGTTAATTACCTTTCCCGCTTCCGTAGCTGCAAAAATGCCCGCTAATTGCGGTTGCCCGCTGATCGGATCCAATTTTAATTTGACAGCCTGGGCGACAAAAGTATACATGGCATGAGGAAAACCAATGACATTCAAATCCGTTTTCGACTGCGGAAATTCAGCTTCACCCAATCCTCTCCCGGTTTCCGGATGGGAAAAATAATCTTGAACAGCGGCAAGAATTGCATTCCCGGCGATAAAGACCGATCGGGAACCGGCTGTGGATCCGCAATCGAAAGTCTGTGCTGTATCAGCCATAATCAGGCGGATTTTTTCTAAGGGGACTTTCAATGCTTCGCCGGCAATCGCAGCCAAAGCGGTTGCGTTGCCCTGTCCGATGTCAACCAATCCGACTCGAACGGTAAAATCTCCGTTTGGTTCTCGATCAATCTCCACTTTTGCCGAATCGGGAACGCCTTTCCCTAATCCGCAACTGAGATAACCGGCTGCGATCCCAAAGCCGATAGAAGGATCTTGATTGGTATCTTTTTCTTTCCATAAATCCGAATCTCTGACCGCCTCCAATGCCTCCCGAAGACCGATAACATGTTCCATTTTTTGACCGAGGGTTCCGACGGCACCTTGGGTAAGTGCATTCTTCATACGGATTTCAATCGGATCGATATGAAGAATATCTGCGGCCCGATTGATCAAACTTTCGGTGGCAAATGCACCCTGAGGAGCACCGAAGCCACGCATAGCGTGAGCGGGTGCTTTGTTAGTATAAACGAGATAAGAATCTATCTTAACATTCGGAATAACGTACGGACCGCCTAAATGTTCACTGAAGAGTCCCATCACCGCCGGACCGAGACCTGCATAAGCGCCCGTATCCAAATAAGCCATACTTGAGAGAGCTTGGAAGGTGCCATCTTTTTGAAAACCCATTTTCAAGTGTAAATCTACAGCGTGTCTTTTATACGTTCCGATAAAAACTTCTCGTCGGCTGATCACAATTTTCGCCGGTCTTCCGGTACGGTAGGCAACCAATGCGGCGAAAATCTGCACAGTGTGGCCGTCTTTTCCACCGAAACCTCCTCCGACTGTCGCTGCCGTTACATGGACTTTGTGCAGCGGAATCCCGAGTGCTCGCGCTATCATCCGTTGATCATGAAAGACATTCTGGGTTGAAGTATAAACAGATAAAACATCGCCTTCCATCCAAGCAAAAGTAGCATCCGGTTCCATATAAGCATGGTCCTGAACAGGCAATTGAAAATCTTCTTCAAGAATCAAATCGCAATCCTCAAACGATTCCGTTACATTCCCTTTTTCATGGTGAAACTCGCTTAACAAATTTCCTTTTTCAAAGAGCAACGGGGCATCGGGCTCCAAAGCTTGTTTGGGGGTTTCAACGATTGGGAGCTTCTGGTACTTGATTTTTACTTTTTGAGAGAAAGAAACAGCCTTTTGATGTGAATCGGCTGCAACGACGGCGATCGGTTCACCGTAAAAACGAACTTTATCATATGCCAGAACGGGTTGATCTTCGATTACGTCTTCGATAATGTTCTCGTCCAAATCTTTGGCGGTGAAATAAAGAATATCGGACGGTAATTCGGAAAAATCCAATCCGGTGATGAAAGCATGAGGTTCTGTTGAGCGAACAATTGCCAAATGAAGTGTATTCGGGAGAGTATAATCACCGGCATATTTAGCGGTCCCCGATACTTTCTCGGGTCCGTCTATTCTGCCGATTCTTTTTCCGATAACCGATATGGATGCCTGATCCATAAAATCA
>JALHEL010000007.1 GCA_022837205.1 Leptolinea sp. | reverse complement strand
CCCTGGTCGGATGCCTTTACTCATCATCTGAATACTTTACGATTCCTATATGGGCAAACCATGGGACAATCGACGGCTGTTCGTCCCCTTTCTGTTTCTTTTTATAGTTTTATCCTATACATAACAAATAATAATTTTATTATCTTGATGAGCAGTTTAGCCGTTTTATCGGCTTTCGTCATGCTGATTAATTTCCGATTAATCGGCATTCATATCGGACCTGTTGCCGCAGCTTTCTTTTTCACGAATGCATTCTTTTTTATAAGAAAGTTTTTAGGTATTTATATGACGGAACCTTATGCTTTTATCATAGGGTTACTCGCCTGTTATTTTTTGTTGAATGGGATTTTCAAGAAACAAAACGGACAGATTCTTCTCGGATTTTGCCTTTTTTCATTAGCCATGAATGCCCGCCCGGGTCCCATGTTTACAATTCCGCTCATAGGGCTTTGGTATTTTTTTATTTTTCTGAAAGGTCATCATCGCCGGATAATATGTGCGACCGTCGCTTTCATAGCATTATTAAGCGGATTCGTCATAAATCAATGGAATGTAAACCGGGTCTATCGATCCGATAAAGTACCCAACCTTCAGGCGGCACAAATCATTTATGGATTATGCCTCGGAGGGAAAGATTCCTATTATGTGATGGGACTCCCGGAAATAAATGAATTAAACAAATCCGAGAATATCTATAAAGACGTTATCGGACTATGTTCGAATGTATTGAAAGAACATCCTGAAAATATCGGGGTCTCATTCAACGCAATTTGGAATACGCTCCTGTTCGATTCGAATCGCGGTTCATTTTCTTACTTCGACGGTACTGAAAATAAAATGCTGATTGATTTGATACGAATGGGATTGATGGTATTGTGGTCGATCGGAATATTTTTAATATTTCGGCAGAGAAAACAGCCATTTGGTTCATTTATGATTGCCATGGTTCTGGGCTTGATATTATCGCAATTTGTGGTTGCGCCCTATACTACCTTTCGAATGAGATATCATGCCGCTACAATTTGGGTTCCCGGTTTAATCATCGGTATTTTCCCGCAGTATGTCATCAATCGATTTGCATGGAAAAATTTAAAAAGAGAGTCCGAAAGCACCCTGGTAACCGGTTCGACTTCACTGGCTTTGGCTCTGTCCGGTTTTTTTATCCTCATCGCTTTGATTGCGCCGGAATTAATCGGTACGCGGCCTTTAAAACCACCTGCCAAACCTGAAATATCTTGTAAGAAAGGTGAAACAACGCTTTATACAAAAATTGATCAGGGCAGCTATTTTTATATGGAAAACAAATCCGAGCTTCAACAAGAACACTATCCCTATTTCAGGCTGCCCTTTGTTCGACAACATTTTCATGATACCGCTTCGGTTGAGATGTTCGACTTTACCGACCGAATTGATCAGCCTACGGCGATTATTCGCGGCATTGATTTATCCGATTGGAAAGATGCATTGATTTTTTCACCGCTTCCGCTCGTAAAGGATCGTATCGGATACGTTGTATTTTGCGGCAACTATCTTGACCCGCCCATTCTTCGGCAGGATCGATTTTTTATCCCGTCTTCGGCATATTTTTTACAATGAAATAGGAATGATCAGAACAAATGACAAAATTCATTTTATTACGACATGGACAAACAGATTGGAATATTCAAAGACTTTATCAAGGTCAGGAAGATATCCCCTTGAATGAGACAGGGAAACGACAAGCAGAAGAAGCTGCTGAAACCTTAAAAAATGTCCCGATCGATATTGCCTATTGCAGCGATCTGCAGCGGGCGGTTGAAACAGCGAAAATTGTTTTGCGATACCATCCGTCGGTTCCCCTTATGATTGATAAGAGAATTCGTGAGAGAAGCTTTGGCGAATACGAAGGGAAACCTTATCAAAAGGATTTGATGAATCCTACCGATTCAAATGAAATAAACAAAAAGAGGGATTCTTTGAATTTCAAATTCCCGCAGGGTGAATCTTTGTTGGATGTTTATGAACGGGCAAATAGTTTTTACAATGATATTTTACAAAAACACCCGAATGAGACAGTTTTGATCGTCTCACACGGCACTTTTCTTTCCATTCTCTCCGCTATTATTTATCAGGATGAATTAGCTGAAAGAAAAAAGTATATCTTCAACAATGCCGAACCGGTTTTTATCGACCCGACATAAAACAATTAATTTTTCACTTCCTCCCGCCATCCCCAAATAAAATAGGGAGCGTCCGGGCCCGTATTAAAAAGCACGTCCAAGATAGAAACCTGATGCTGAAAAGGGTCATGCAGCTGTTGATACTGCGGGTATCCCGAATAATCTTTCCAAATTAGTTCTATTCCGGCTTCCCGATAATCTGAGCTGATAATATAGGACTGGGCTGCCGGACCGGATTCATAAGAATTCGCACCGGTATTTTTAACCAATGATAAGAGTTTTTGGTGACCACTGCCGGCGGATGAATATGAAGTGCTCCGATCCAATTTTGTTGAAATATGTAAAAAATCTGTCGCAATTTTTCGAATAAGGAATTGGTTTAATTCGGATAAACTATTCCAAACTGTATCTAAATAAACAAAATCCAAAAAATCCCTATATTGTCGAAAATACGGTGCCTTTGCGTAATTCGTCAGGATCGCTTGGTAATGCTGCATTTGCCACCGCCCCCGAACGATTTCAATTTCATCAATATGCTTTTCGGTTGTCCCATATACCGGAACGGTTATCCATTTCAATCCGGTGGCCGTATAAATTTTATTGCGATTACGCCAATCATTTTTGGTATACTGAACTTCATCATAAAACAAGAATAAATCTACATCATGGATAATATCAAAATAGCCTTTCCATGGCAAATAATTGGATTGCAATACCGCTAATTTCATCTCGGTTTAATTACGTTTAAAACGATAAAAAGACATGATAGATTGTGTAACAGTCGCAATATCTTCTGAAGACAGTCCGTAATACATAGGCAATCGGAGTAAACGTTCACTGATCGAAGTCGTAAATCGGTCTTCTCCTTGGAAACGACCAAATCGCTTTCCGGCAGGTGAGCTGTGAAGCGGAATATAATGAAAAACAGTTTCGATATTTGATTCTTTCAAATATTGAATTAATTTTGTTCTTTCTGACAAACTATTCGTTTTAATGTAAAAAAGGTGGGCATTATGAACGCATTCGGGCGGTATCGAAGGAAGTTCTATAAATCCGGCATCGGCAAGCGGTTTTAATTGTTCATAATATTCATTCCAACTTCCCAATCGATTTTGATTTATTTTTTCGGCGTTCAATAACTGGGGATAAAGATAGGCTGCATTGAGCTCGCTGGGTAAAAAGGAAGACCCTTTGTCCACCCAAGTATATTTATCTACCTGACCTCGCCAGAATTTGCTGCGATTTGTTCCTTTTTCTCGAATGATCTCCGCCTTCTCGATAAAAGATTCATCCCTGATTAAGATCGCTCCGCCTTCACCCATACTGTAATTCTTTGTTTCATGAAAACTGTAGCATCCAAAGTCCCCGATCGATCCTAATGCTTTTCCTTCGTAGGAAGACATGACGCCTTGCGCGGCATCTTCGATGATCATCAGATGATACTTTTCGGCGATTTTTACAATCGTGTTCATTTCACAACCGATACCTGCATAATGAACCGGAACGATCGCCTTTGTTCGATTTGTGATCGCATCTTCAATCAGAGATTCATCGATATTTAATGTGTCCGGACGAATATCCACAAAAACAATTTTTGCACCCCGTAATACAAAGGCATTTGCGGTTGATACAAAAGTGAAAGAAGGCATGATGATTTCATCTCCTTCCCGGATATCACATAATAAGGCAGCCATCTCGAGGGCATCGGAACAGGAAGTAGTTAACAGAACTTTTTTTGCTCCTGTTTTTTCTTCCAGCCAAGAACTGCATAAATGGGTAAATTCTCCGTCGCCTGATATTTTATGGTTTTGAATAGCTTTTTCAATATATTTCTCTTCTTCACCGATATAAGGAGGAACATTGAATGAAATCATCGATATCCGTTTTCTTCTTTCTTCGTAATAAATTAGGTAATCGTCTCCCTAATTTTATATCAAATTGTTGAATAAAACTTTATTTATGAATAATCCCGGGCTCGAATATAATTTATAGAAATAACGTTTTTTTATTAAAAACGAATTACTGAACCAAGGACGATCGCAGATCATGACAGATTCCGATTTAAAACGTTTATATCCAATATCAGCAACGATCAATTCAAAAAATCATTTCACAATCGCCGGTTCGGATCTTTCCGATCTGGCTGAATCATATCGCACACCTTTCTATATTTATGACCGGGATACCATTCACGAAAACATACATCGAATCCGATCGGCAATGGCTGATTTTTATTCCGGTCCGGGAACTATCGCGTATGCTTCCAAAGCTTATTTATCACGAAAATTTGCCTCAAAAATAGCGACCGAGGAAGTCGATTTAGATGTTGTAAGTCTGACGGAACTTCGATTTGCACTGGCTGCGGGTTTCAGTCCGGACCGAATTCATTTTCACGGGAACAATAAATCTATCGAAGAGATAGAAATTGCCGTTGACCAAAATATCCATGCGATTGTTGTCGATAATATGGATGAATTGCTGTTGACAGAAAGGATCGCAAATTCGAAAAAAAAGGTTGCTCAAATTTGGCTGAGGATTACTCCGGACATCCGCGTTGCCACTCATCCTCATATCGAAACTTCCGCTGCGACCAGCAAATTTGGGTTTCATATCATAAATGGTGATGCGGCAAACGCGATCGAATATGCCGTAAATTCTTCAGCTCTTTGTCTTACGGGGTTGCATTGCCATTTAGGATCTCAACTCTTTGATCCGCTTCCCTATCAAATCGCAATAGAGAAAATGTTCGATTTAGCGATAAATTGTAACTACACTCCGCTTGAATTGAGCCCCGGAGGAGGTTGGGGTGTTCCGTATGTTGAAGACGATCCGGATAGCAATCCGGAACAATGGGTAAAAGCCATCTCGGAAACAATTACGAAAAAATGTAACCGTTATCAAATCCGTTTGCCGAAATTGATTTTAGAATCGGGGCGTTTCATTGTCGCCCGCTCGGGAGTAGCTATCTATCAAATAGGAACTCAGAAAAAATCCGTAAACGGTGAGAAGATCATAGCGGTTGACGGTGGGATGTCCGATAATCCCAGAAATGCGCTGTACCAGGCAAAATATACGGCGACCCCGGTTGATCAATCGGTTCATAGTCGTAAGAATCCATGCAAAGTTGTCGGAAAATATTGCGAAAGCGGGGATGTTTTAATTGATAACGTTATGCTCCCTGATCTTAACTACGGCGACTTATTAATGATTCCGGTAGCGGGTGCATATCAATTAAGTATGGCTTCAAATTATAATTTGGCTCCCCGTCCCGTTGTTTTATGGTTAGAACCAGAAGGGAAAGTCGAAGTTCTCCAAGAAAGAGAAAATCTTGAGCAAAACAGTTGGTGGGATTGATGTAATTTTAATTGTATGACAATTACATTACCAAAATTATTTATCACTGGATTAGAATAAAAGTATACAAAATCCCGACATCTTTCTTGCGGTTCAGATAGATGTAAAGCGGGAATCGATAAATAAAATCATAATTTTCTGATTTGATATAAGGAGAAATAATGAAAAAACATAATTTTAATGCCGGTCCTGCAATCCTTCCTGATTACACTTATGAAAAATGCATAGAAGCAATAAAGGATTTTGATAATACAGGGCTTTCTATTCTTTCCGTTTCTCACCGTTCAAAAGAATTTGACGCAGTAATGGACAATGCAGTTGCAGCGACGAAACGCCTTCTTGATATTCCGTCAGGTTACTCCGTAATCTTCTTGGGCGGCGGGGCTTCGACTCAATTTTATACTGTTCCTTACAATTTCTTGGGCAAAAAAGCCGCTTATCTTGATACGGGTACTTGGGCGATGGGTGGAATCAAAGAAGCTAAATTATTCGGCGAAGTGGATATCGTAGCTTCTTCCAAGGATAAAAATTATTCTTATATTCCCAAAAATTATACGGTTCCCGAAGATGCGGATTATTTTGAGATTTGCAGCAATAATACCATCGAAGGGACTGAAATTCGTGAGGATTTTGATTGCAAAGTCCCGTTGGTCGCCGATATGTCATCCGATATCTTTAGTCGACCTGTAGACGTTTCAAAATACAGTCTGATTTTCGGCGGTGCACAGAAGAATTTTGCTCCCGCCGGCGTTACGATTGTAATTATCAAAGATTCATTTATGGATAAAGTTGTTCGACCGGTTCCGACGATGGCAAATTATAAAGTACATGTCGAGAACAATTCCATGAAAAATACTCCTCCGGTCTTCCCGATTTTTGCCGGATTAAAAACGATGGAATGGATGGAACAAAGCGGCGGTGTCAAGGAAATGGAAAAACGGGCGATTGCTCGCTCTTCTAAGATTTACGATGCTTTGGATTCCAGTAAATTGTTTAAAGCTACCGTTGAGGACCCACAGGATCGCTCTCGGATGAACATTTGCTTTGTTCTGAAACCGGAATATAGTGAACTTGAAACCGCATTTCTTGACCTTGCAAAACAACGCGGTTTGGTCGGTATCAAAGGGCATCGTTCTGTGGGAGGTTTTCGTGCATCCTGTTACAACGCTTTACCGATGGAAAGCGTCGATGCTCTGATTGATACAATCCACGAATTTGAAAAAGCACACTAATTCAACAAGAAAGGGCCATCTCATGAAGAAAGTATTGATTGCGACAGAAAAGCCTTTTTCCAAAGCAGCTGTTGAAAAAATTAAAAGCATTTTGGAAAGCGGTGACATTACGGTGAAATTGCTCGAGAAATATACAGATGTAAACCAATTATATGAAGCGGTTGCGGATGTAAACGGACTCATTGTCCGAAGCGATGAGATCACCAAAGATGTTATTGATCATGCCCCCAATTTGGAGATCATTGTTCGTGCCGGTGCCGGTTACGACAATATTGATCTTCAAGCAGCGAAGGAAAGAGGTATCGTTGTCGAAAACACTCCGGGACAAAACTCCAATGCGGTTGCCGAACTTGTTGCGGGCATGATGATTATGAATGCCAGAAATTTTTATGACGGCTCAACCGGAACAGAATTGAAAGGCAAAAAACTCGGAATTCAAGGCTTCGGTGCCGTAGGAAAATGTTTGGCAAGAATAGCCAATGGATTGGGAATGTACGTCCATTTTTATGATATTTTCGTCCCATTCGAAGCAGGCTATGAATATAATGTATTCCCGGTAGAAGATATAAAATACCTTTATAAAACGTGTCAATATGTTTCTCTCCATATCCCTGCCCTTCCCTCTACTATTAAATCAATCAATTATGATTTAATGTCACTTATGCCGCAGGGAGCTGTTTTGATCAACAGCGCACGGGCAGAAATTATAGATGAAGACGATTTACTTAAAATGTTTGAAACCAGACCTGATTTCCATTATCTTGCCGATGTCGCACCGTCAAATAAAGCTGTTATCGAAGAAAAATTCCCTGGTAGATTCTTCTTCACTCCGAAAAAATGTGGTGCCCAGACATCTGAAGCGAATAATAACGCCGGTACAGCCGCCGCAAATCAGATCGTCAGCTTCTTCTTAACCGGAGATAAAAAATATCAAGTAAATAAATAGGTAGTTTAAAATTAAAAAACAGCCTGCTTTTTTTGTGAACGCAGGCTGTTTTTTTCTCGGAATAGTATAATCGTTTCCGATATGAAAGGAATTTTTCAATGGAACCTATTACCATCGGAAACATAGTCAGGGTCAATCACAGTTTTATCGACGAAGATAGCGCCATTAATCTGAAAGGGCATGAAGGGGTTGTTCGAATGATATTTTCACCTGAAGAAAACAACCCTGACGAAACCCTATATTTAATTGAATGGACGGAAAAAACATTAAAACAACTCCCGGATGTCTATTATATTAAACTGTTTACAGATGAAAAAGAATGGTCGTATAAGATCGTCCCTGAACACATTCTTTTAAAAGTTGAAGGGGAATATAATGCCGATGCTGTAGAGTGGGAGAAAAATGCCATCGGAGCGCGCTTATTTTGGCAATATTTCGGGAGATCCGGTAAATTAATTCAATCGTTGTTTCCGAATGACAAGGAAAAAACAGACCGTTCTCCTTATGATACATGGCTAAAGTATCTGAATCAAAATTTGCGCTTCCCTTTCGAAGCTACGATTTTTTATGAATACGAACCGGATGACGGAATTTTACAACCTTCCGATTCGGTAAATGTTCAGGGATTGGCAGGCTGGGATTATCCTCTCGGCATATTTTGCGAAGTTCAGTTTAAGGGGAAATATTTTATCCTCCCGCTGCAGGATATCGGAATGACCAATGAACTGTCAAAAAATGCCAGAATACTGAACGCATATGAAGCATGGCTTTTATGTCGAGCTTGAACAGCTCAATTTTTTTTATCGGGGATATACCGGTTCGGGGAAAAACAATACTTGCTCCCATGGATGGATATAGCGACAGTCCCTTCCGTCAAATTACCAGGAAACTTGGATCCGCCGCCAGTATTACGGAATTCGTTAACACGATGGAGGTTGTCTCTCGTAATACGAAATATGAAGAAAGATGTTCTTTTCAACCGTCCGAACGCCCGATAGGAATTCAGCTTTTTGACAATAATCCCGACCGGATTATTCGAGGGGCGGAGATCATAGTTAATAAGTGGAATCCCGATTGGATTGATATCAATATGGGCTGTTCAATCAGCCATGTTGCTAACCGGGGTGCCGGTGTCGGTTTATTAAAAGATCCCCATTTGGTTGCAGAAATAATTTCGGGATTAACCGGTCGACTTTCGGTCCCGATAACGGCAAAAATTCGTTTGGGATGGGATAATGAAAGCATTAACTTCTTGGAGATCGGTAAAATCTTACAAGATAACGGCGCGGCAATGGTTACATTGCACGCACGTACCGGTAAACAATTGTTTTCAGGAAATCCGAATTGGGATGCAATTGCTTTATTAAAACAAACACTTCAAATTCCGGTCATCGGTAATGGAGATATCAATGCCGTTGCTGAGATAAAATCGATGCTTGATTATACAGGTTGCGATGCTGTTATGATCGGACGTGCCGCTCTGCAAAATCCATGGATTTTTGCCGGTTATGATGCGGATGAGGTTCCTTTGTTCTTATTTCAAGAAATTTGTTTGGAACATTTGTCTCTGATGAAAAGTTTTTACGGTGATACTCGGGGTTGCATTCTGTTTCGGAAGTATGCCAAAAAATATTTATCCCATACCGGTTTGGAAAAACACCTGATTCGGGATTTACTGACTACTTCGGATCCTGACTTATTTACTGAAAAGTTTACCGATTTGATTATTTCTACCGCTCAACTTATTTAGTTTTTTCAATTCAAAGAAAATATAAAAATGGAAAATTGTCTTCAAAATCTTTTTACCGAATCGGAATGGGAACTTTTATGCGATCATTGCGGAGTTTGCTGCTTTTATAAAATTGAAGATGAGGACACTTCGGAAATTTTTTATACCGAAGTAGTATGTCCTTATTTAAATCTCGAATCCGGATTATGTGAGGTTTATCCTGATCGGTTTCAAAAAATGTCGACTTGCATAAAAATATCTCCGGATAATATCCAAGAAATACATAATTGGCTGCCTCGACATTGTGCGTATCGATGTCTATACGAAAAAAGAAGCGTTTCTTGTTGGCATCCTTTATATCAAAATCCGGATAAGCATTCCGAATTAATCCGCAAAATTGAATCCGTCATAAAATTTCCCTTTAATGATGGGCTCAGTCAAAATGAGATCCAAAAAATCAAACAAAACGCAATTCGAGCTGATTATTCCATAGATTTTGAAGAGCAATTAATTCATCATTTGATTAAGGACAGCGAAATTTAAATCGAATCTTATTTTGGGTGATCAAATAGCGGAATAATTTTTTTGGCACGAAATCTTGTCCAAAGAGTTTGCGCGAGTACCGCAATATTCATTCCGATCATGATTACATAGATTCCTTCCCATTTTTGGGTCAAAATTCCGATATATAGAATCGATATCATAAAAATTAAATAAATTAACAGGGACTCCAAAAATCCGCTGGTCTTTTTTCCGGCGAGTAAAATCGCCTGATAAAAATTCAAATAGGTATTGACAAACGGAACCAGAAAGATCATAGGAAGGGCCTTTTTCGCAAGATCGGATAATTCCGGTGTGAGGGAAGAAAGACCTTCAAACCAAAAACGACCTAAAGGTGTAACAATTAAAGCGGCATAAAACAATGTACTGAAAATTGCTATATAAAATGTAAATCTACGATCAGCTTTATAGAATCCTTCACGATTGATAACAGATAAGGTCGTCTCATTACATGCACTGCCAAAAGATTTAATAATATTTAAAAGCCCGGATAAAACAGGCCAAACCGCTAATGAAGCAATCGGATTAATCATTCGACTCATCGCCGCACTACCTAACGACATCCAACCCAGATTAATTATTTGCGTCAAAATCAACGGTATTACAAATCGAATCAGTTCTCCCCAAGATATCAGCTCGGATAATTCTCCTTCTTCAAAATCTCTGTCGGCGGTTTTTCTTCCTTTTAATCCGCAAAAAAGTCCTTCAGCGATTACGCCGGAAGATAAAGCCGCACCTGCTGTCATCGTTCCGCTGACAAAATCTTGTAACCGGTAACCGATCAGCAGGACCCCGATTAGAAAAGACATTCGAATGATGGTTCCAATCGTTACTTGTTTCGAATGACCGTTCCGAATCAATATTCCCTGATAAAAGCGTCTGTATCCGATCGCCCAGGTCCACGGAATCATCATGATCATTTCGACACGGGCATAAGGTAATAATTCTTTCGGAGCTCCCATTAAATTTCCAACCACCAAATAAAACAAAGGTGTACAACTGATTGAAGCATGAATGATGGTTAATCCCGCGCAAAGAATCATCATAAATTTATATATACGACGATAATTCTTTTTGTCTTTACTGAGAGCCAACGAAACCGAAAGCATCATAATAATAGGTGCTTCAATAATTAATGCGATCGGATAGACTACGCTGTGTGCGGCTAAGTTTATTTCCGGCTGCGGCATTCGACTGACAATCGCCGATACAAAGGGAATATCGACAGCCATAAAAAGCCAACTGATTGCCAACGGCCAAAAAATATTGAAGATTTGTTTTATCTTTTCTTTATCGCTTGACATGCCATTCTATTTTATCCTCGGATGCCGTTTTTTCTTCGAGTCCATGAATCCAATTTTTTGATCTTTTTATTCTTATGTTTTATATTCGTTAAAATATTAATAGATTTGATGATGAATCTATTAAATCAGTTCAAATTTTATTTGAATAATCCGATATAAATTGCTCTGAGGAAAATGTCTTTACCGAAAAATCAAATTGGTCGAATTTCCGTTTTTCTTTCGTAAATTTTTTCAAGGATGATCTTACCGTTGGATAATTCGTTCAGTTTTTCCTCAATTTCAGGAAATCGAAATGATTCAACTTTGGCAGATATGGTAATCTTCTCCGCAAAAATATGATCAATCAATAAAACATTTTCTGTGTTAAAAAGATTTTTTATCAGCTCAAACAGATGATAATCGATATCAAATCGAAAAGAATCCATTAATACTTTTTCAGCACGGGGGACGATTGATAATACCTTTTTGGCGGCACCGCCATAAGCATGAACCAATCCTCCGATACCGAGTTTCGTTCCTCCGAAATAACGGGTAACAACCATAGCGATATCACCCATTCCGCTTCCCGTGAGAACGGTCAAAATCGGCCTTCCCGCCGAACCGGCGGGTTCACCGTCATCATTACAGTAACAAACGGTCGAAGAATAATGGCCTATTACATACGCAGGTACATGGTGCGTAGCATCCGGATAGGTCTTGCGTATTTTCAAAATAAAATCTTTTGCTTCTTCAACCGAAAATACGGGCGCACAGGTGGCTATAAATTTTGAATTGATAACCGTTATTTCAGCTTTGGTTTCGACCGCAGGGACGAAAAGCCGTTTTGAACTGTTCGGATATTCATCATCTACCGTGCTTTTTTTCATGGAGATAAATTAATTGAGTCTCATTTTTTATGGAGTTGGTCCCATGCTCCAAGCCAGGGAGTTCCTAATCGGTGATTATCGGATATCGTAACATCATTTAGTGATTGACTCAATTCGATGAGATCGGGAATTATTTTGTTGTAATTTTCTGTCAGTACATTCGGGCGGATCCGTTCCGCCAACAAACGCGCCCACTCCCATTCCATTCGAAAATGATCAGCTTTTAACCAATATCCGCGCTTTTCCCATGCTTCCGCCGATTCTTCAACCGTTTCAGTGATTCGTTCCAGACACAACAAAATAAAAGCAATCAGGTCTCTTGAAGTTTCGTTCGGTTCCGATTGCTTCATCAACTCTCGGATCGCCAGAACCAGAGCCTTTTTTAATCTGTTTCTTTCAGTACTTGCACTTCCGGTACGAATTACTCTGCTCATAAAATATCTTTATACCCCATGTTTTTATTTTCTGGGATCGAATTATACAGTATAAGTATTGATCACTCCATATAAGAATATTTTGTCTCTATAACCTCCGCGTATTCTCTTCAATTTCACAAAATCAAAATGGCCAGCCAATTTCCTGATAAAATGGAACAGGTTAAAACGTATGTCCCGAAAAATTCGCTATGGTTTTTTTGCAATTGCCTTTTCTCTCCTTTTTTTATCGGTTGTTCTTTTGATTATTTCAAGGGATATATTTTATTCTCAATGCAATATTCTTCCTGAAAATTCAACAGCTGGGCCGTTGAATATCGGAGGTTTGACGATCTCAGAGGCTATGGAAGAAATAAAAACGCTTTCATCGATTCCGCTCGAATTAAAATATCAAGAAAGTTTGATTCAGGTTAATCCGGAACAGTTTTCTTTCAAAATTGACGTCGAAAAAGCACAATCCGAATTGGAATCAAAAGCATCCGAGATGTGTTCTTCAAAAACATTTTTAAACAGTTTGTTCAGGGAACAAAAAAGAGAACCAATCTCGATAGCACTGGAATCCAACGCAGATGAAGAAAAAATCGAGTCATTTTTGCGAAACGAGATAAGCGCTCGATATGATCAACCGGCAGCGGCAAAATATCCGGATCTTAACGGTTCCGGTTTTTATTCGGGGCATCCCGGTTATCAATTGGATATCAAAAAAGCCGTTGAAATGATTCAAGAAGCTTTAACTTCATTCGATCATCAGACGATTGATTTACCGATTATCAGTATTCCCGAGCCGCCATCTTCTTTAACAAATTTGGAAATTTTATTATCCTCGGTTGTAGATCAAAATCAAGACCCGGACCAAATCACCGAAATATACTTATTAGACCCCAAGACCGGCGAAGAATTTGATTTTGCCCGCCAGAATAAATCAAATTTAATTCCGGAAATTGCTTTTACCGCTGCCAGTACCATAAAAATCCCGATTATGATATCCGCTTTTAAACACTTGGATGAGAAACCGAGTGCCGTTGTTTCCCGACAGTTGGAATTGATGATAACCGAATCAAAAAATGAACAGACAGATTGGCTCTTGGAAAACGTAATCGGTGGCGAGACAGCCCCGTTAGAAGTTACAAAAGATATCAGAGCGCTCGGGTTTCAAAATACATTTCTTGCCGGGTATTTTTATTTAGGTGCGCCTTTGCTTGATCGAATAGAAACTCCGGCAAATACACGAACAGATATCGACCTAAAGCCGGATATCTATAACCAAACAACGCCCAAAGATATCGGTTTGTTGCTGTATCTGATTTATCAATGTGATTTATACGGTAAGGGGAAGCTGACGGAGGTTTTTCCGAACGAAATCACGCAAAGCGAATGCAGTGATATGATGACATTGCTCAAGAACAATCATTTGCCATACTTGATATCGGCGGGGATACCGGACGGTATCCCGATAGCACATAAGCACGGATGGATAGAGGAATCCGACGGACTCCTCCATACCATGAGCAATGTGGCTGCGGTCTACAGTCCGGGCGGTGATTATATTCTAAGTATCTATACCTACCATCCGCAAAATCTGATTTTTGAAAAAGGTAATATTTTGTTCTCTCGTATTTCTTCGGCAGTATATGGATTTTTTAATCCGCAACAAAACGACACTGTCAATTAACCAAGCTTCCGTTTTACAGATAATCTTTCAAATTATGTTCGACCGCATAAGCAGCCGCTTCGGCTCGGTTGCTCGTGCCTAATTTGGATAAGATACTGCTGACATAATTTCGAACAGTTCCTTCTCCTAAGAATAAAGACTTTGCTATTTCCCGATTTGTCTTTCCTTCCGAAACAAGAATCAACACATGTTTTTCCTGTTGACTTAATATCGCAAATGCCGATGCTTCTTCTTCTTTTACCGCTCGGCGAACCTCCTGAAAGACACGTTGTGTCACAAGCGGATCCAAAAGAGCATCTCCTCTGGCTACAGATTCAAGAGATCGAACCAAATCTTCACTGCTGATTTGTTTTAACAGGTATCCAGAAGCTCCGGCTCTTATTGCAGAAAAAAGCATCTCATCTTCGGCATAAGATGTCAGCATGACAACTTTGACATCCGGATATTTTTGCGTAATTTCTTCACAGGCGTCAATACCGGATTGCCCGGGAAGCCGAATATCCATTAAAACAATATCCGGTCGCAATTTTCCGGTGATTTCGATCGCTTCTTTTGCATTGCTCGCTTCCCCGACCACCTCGAATCGCGATCCCTGTTCAAGAAGAGATTTAAGACCAAGTCTGACAACTTCATGATCATCTACGAGAACAATGCGTATTTTATTCATCTGTTGGAACTCCTACGGCAATAAATAATTTTTGCTTTTTTAATCTTAAAAAAACAATGACATGTCATAATTTTAATATGTCATATTATTCTTATCAACCTGACAAGTTTCATTGTACACTAAAAAACTATGCAAGGCAATGCGTTTAAAGTAGCAATTCTCGGTGGCGGTCCGGCAGGAATTGCTGCTGCATTAATGATACGTCATATATCCGATTATGATGTTTATCTATTTGATGCAAACCCGAAAATCGGCAGAAAATTATCGGTAACGGGGAGCGGACGATGCAACCTGACCAATCTTGAATTAGATCCGGAGCGATATTATTCAACTCAGCCAGCGGATCTCAGTCCTGTTTTCTCTCGTTGGTCACCGGCTGATTTACGGTTGTTCCTTGATCGGATCGGTATTCCCACCATTGCGACCGACGATGGGTGGGTTTATCCTCAGTCTTTTTCCGCCGCAAATGTCGTTCAGATTCTAAATGGCAATCTAACGGAAAATAATATCCATATAATTGAAAATACAAAAGTTTTATCGATCACGCTTTACGAAAATCAATTTCGGTTAACCGTAGATAACAGGAAAGATTCTCTGGTTTTCGACCGAATCTTAATTGCGACGGGAAGTAAAGCTTTTCCTCAATTACGGGCAGACACGGGTATTGTGTCGGAATTGAAAAAATTCGGAATTCATGTCGCCCCTTTTTTTCCGGCATTATCTCCGGTTTTGTTGGAAAATGAACCTCATAAACTTCTATCCGGCATTCGCTTGGATGTAAACCTGAAACTTTTCCGGGAAAGCAGGCAAATAGATGAATCCTTCGGGAATATCATTTTTACAGACTTTGGAATGAACGGCCCAGGCTGTATGAATCTCAGTCACCGAATTCAGTTGCTTCTTGAAAATCATCCGTATTTCAAGGTCGATTTTATACCTCAAGAAAAATCAAAAATAATTGAGGGGATTTTTAATAGCAAGCAAGATCAAAATTATCCTTATCGTGATATTTTTCTCTCCATATTACCGATGAAATTAGTCGATTTCTTTTTTAATGAATGGAATATAGCCACCGATACAAAATGTTCCGAAATTAATCATCAATCGTTCGGTTCTCATATAGATCAATTAAGGAATTTTAAAATGCAAATTAAAGGGACAAAAGGATTTAAAGAGTCCCAGGCTTGTTCCGGAGGAGTCCTCTTATCGGAAATCGATCTCCGGACAATGGAATCCTTAAAAATTCCGGGGATTTATTTTGCCGGAGAAATATTGGATGTGGTCGGTCCTTGCGGAGGGTACAACCTCCATTGGGCATTTTCCAGCGGATTAATAGCGGGAGAAGCGATGGGTAAACCTTAACTACAAGTCGGATAATTTTTCTCTTTCCCTTTTCTGAGTCTTCCCGCGTTCTTCGGTATCCAAAATCTTCTTTCGAATTCTAAAATTGGTCGGAGTAACTTCTAACAATTCGTCTTCAGCCAAATATTCTATAGCTTCATCCAAACTCATCTGCCGCACGGCGTTCAAACGAACTTCGATATCTTTATTGGATTGGCGCATGTTGGTCAGATGCTTTTTCTTGCAAACATTCACAGTCAAATCCGTCACGCGCATGGATTCGCCGACAACCATTCCTTCATAAACTTCCACGCCCGGACCGATGAATAAAACACCTCTCTCTTCGGCGTTTTTTAAACCGTAAGTCGTCGTCAGACCGTCTTCCCATGCAACGATGGAGTTTGTATTACGCGAAGCAATCGGACCGGCATAGGGGGCGTATTCCAGAAAAGACGAATTAATAACACCCATTCCGTGAGTGGCTGTAAGAAACTGATAACGGAATCCGAGTAATCCCCGAGTCGGAACGATATAATGCAAATGGACCGAACTGTCCGGATTATCCGTAATTTCCTGAATCCTGCCCTTCCTTGACCCTAACATTTCCACTACCGTCCCGACCGTATCGGGGCTGGTATCGATGTAAACTTCTTCAAACGGTTCCAATAATTCACCGTTGGATCCTTCGATCATAATTACTTCGGGTCTGGAAACTTGAAATTCATATCCTTCTCTGCGCATTGTTTCGATAAGAATAGCTAAATGAAGCTCGCCCCGTCCCGAGACAACAAAATTATCGGTAGTATCTGTCTCTTCGACTCTCAATGCAACATTGTTTCGCAATTCCGAAAAAAGACGTTCCCGTAACTTTCTGGACGTACTGAATTTTCCTTCTCTCCCGGCGAAAGGAGAGGAATTTACACCGAATGTCATTTTTACGGTCGGTTCTTCCACGGAAATAACAGGTAATGCTTCCGGATAATTCGGATCGGATAGGGTATCCCCGATGGAAATTTCATTAAGCCCCGCGATAGAAATAATTTCGCCTGCGGAGGCTTCCTGCGTTTCAACTTTATTCAATCCGCTGTAAGTATAGAGATATCTGGCATTTTCCGGTACGATAGTACCGTCCGGCTTTATTCTGGATAAATTCATACCGGCTTTTAATTTTCCGCGATGAATTCTTCCGATGACCCCTAATCCGCGATATTCGTCATAAAATATATTACTGACCACCATTTGAAACGGCTGGTCGATTTCCACTTCCGGCGGATTGATTTTTCTTAAAATTGTTTGGAACAGCGGCTGTAAATTTTCGGACAATTCCGGCGTATATCCGGCTTTTCCTTTTATTCCGTCCGCGTAAATGATCGGAAAATCGGCTTGCTCATCCGTGGCTCCCAAATCAATAAACAAATCAAATATTTTGTTTAATGTTCGCTCGGGGTCGGCATCTTTTCGATCCATTTTATTAATCACAACAATTACTCTCAAACCCATAGCAAGTGCTTTTTTTAAAACGAAACGAGTTTGAGCCATCGGTCCTTCTGCGGCATCCACTAATAACAGTGCACCGTCGACCATATTCATGACCCGTTCGACTTCTCCTCCGAAATCCGCATGGCCGGGTGTATCGACAATATTTATCTTTACCATTTCACCGGTTTCGGGGTCCGGTATCGAGATGGCGGTATTCTTTGACAGAATGGTAATTCCGCGCTCTCGCTCGAGGTCATTGGAATCCATCACTCTTTCTTCAACCTGTTGATTGGCACGAAATACTTTCGCTTGTTTCAGCATTGCATCGACAAGTGTGGTTTTTCCATGATCGACATGAGCGATAATCGCGATATTTCGAAGGTCATTTCTAATTGTTTTCATTTTTTTATAATTCAAATCAGAGTTTATTGCTCTGTCTCTTTTCCTAAATAGATTAAAGGTACACTCACAAGCGTAACGAGATATTTTATTACGACATTCCCGATAAATATCTCCCATACAGCCGGTAACGGGATCATTCCATAAAAAGCGATAAACGCAAAAAGCAGAGAGTCAACAGGAACACTCACTCCGTTGGAGATCAAAACGCGTGCCCACAGATGTTTTCTTGTAATTTTTTCAACCCACCAACTGTAAATTTCCGTATCGATTAATTCGGAACAAAGTTCCGCAATAATAGAAGCGATGGTTATTCGCCACACCGGCGTTAAAACTTTGATCCAATTTTCACTTCCACCAGCGGATAAATCAACCGGAAGAACGGAAACAAAGAAAAAATATCCGGCCATAAATAAATTTATTCCTGCTGCGGAATAAATAAGCGTTTTTGTATGTTCCTTCCCTAATATTTTATGGGCAATGTCCCTGAGTGTAAAAGAAAT
>JALHEL010000191.1 GCA_022837205.1 Leptolinea sp. | reverse complement strand
CGGTTTCCGGCTGAATTGAATAATGGACCTGCTTGCATAGGTAAAAATCGGAATCATAACCAAGGTAATGAGAGTCAGCCAAATATTTGTGTAGATCATTAATCCCAAAGTACCGATAAGTGTGATGGTCCCCGCAACCAGTTGGACGATTGTCGTATTGAGCATTTCACCGACAGCGTCGACATCATTGGTGAATCGTGACATGATATCTCCGCTGGAGTTGGTATCAAAAAATCGAATCGGCAGGTTTAAAAGCTTATTGTATAAATCTCGCCTTAATCGAACTAAGCTGCGTTGACTGACGCCCACCATAATCCGCAGTTGTAAATACTGTAAAATAACGCCGGACAAATAAATGAAAGCCAGAATGACTAAGGAATTTGCCAGCCCATGAAGATCCCCCTGTCCGTTCTTCGGGGTTATGTAGGTATTGATGATCGGACGGATCATGTACGAACCCGCAAGGGTGGCTATCGTCTGAAATAAAATGCAAGCAATCGCAGTAATCAGCAATTTCTTATCATTTTCCAGATAATCAAGTAACCGCTTGATGGTATAGCCCATATTTTTCGGCTTATCATTTGAAGATAAGGATTTCGCACGAAGTGCAGACATCGTGTTTATCGCAAAGGTTTTGGGTTGAGCAACACCGTTGTGGTTGGTGTTCCCATATTTCTTTGCCAGTCTTTCCATTCGCTGTGTATTCATTATTCGCCCTCTTTATTTTTCTCTTTTTGCGAATAATAAATTTCTTGATACGGAACACAGGTTTTAATCAGATCCTGGTGAACACCGCAACCGACAATTTTCCCCTCGTTGAGCACGACAATTTTGTCCGCGTCGATCACGGAATTGATCCGTTGGGCAATAATAATTTTGGTAATTCCTTGAAGATTCTCGGAAAATGATTTGCGGATTTTAGCTTCGGTTGCGGTATCCACTGCGCTGGTACTGTCATCAAGAATCAGTATTTTTGGTTTCTTCAATAAAGCGCGGGCAATACATAAACGTTGCTTCTGTCCGCCCGAAAGATTGACTCCTCCTTGTCCCAAATCGGTTTCAAACCCGTCGGGAAGCGAATCGATGAAAGATTCGGCTTGTGCGATTCTTGCGGCCGCTCTCATCTCTTCTTCCGTGGCATATTCATTCCCCCATTGTAAATTTTCGGCAATCGTGCCGGAAAACAGCGTATTCTTTTGAAGGACCAACGCAACGCCCTCCCGTAGTTTTTTCAGTGAATAATCTTTGACGTTGATCCCGTCCACCAGAACTTCACCTTCATCGGCATCGTAAAGGCGCGGAATCAACTGAACCATTGTGGTTTTTCCGCTTCCGGTAGAGCCGATCATCCCGACGGTTTCCCCGGCTGAAATAGCCAGGTTGATATCATCCAAAACATTTTCGTGATTGGTTTTGAAATAACGGAAGGAGACATGTCTGAATTCAATTTCCCCTTTTTCCACCATCGCTTCCGGGAAGGCAGCATGGCTGTCATCCAGTTCAATCGTTGTTTCCATCACCTGATTGATCCTTTTTGAAGAAGCGATTGCCCGCGACCCTTGCAAAAAGATATTGGCAAGTAAGTTCAGTGACATCAGGATTTGAGTAATATAGGTGATGAACGCTGCCAGATTTCCGATCGGCATACTGCCCACGATGATCTGTCGTCCGGCAAACCAAACAACCGCTAAGGTTGTGATATTCATAGTTGCGGTAATGACCGGCTGTTGGAGGATGACCATTTTCATTGCGGCAATACTTTTTTCACGTAAACCTTCGTTGACAACGGAAAAATCTTTATTTTCGTAATCTTCCCGAACGAAGGACTTGATAACTCTGATGTTCGTCAGCGATTCGCTGATATCCGAATTAAGCTTATCTAATTGCTCTTGCATCGTTGTGAATCGGGGGGAGGCTTTGGTGATAATCGTGAAAATTGCCGATCCGAGAACCGGTATAACGATTAATATGACGATCGCCAATTGTGAATTAAGACGAAAAGCCATTATCACCGCACCGATCAACATTACCGGAGAACGGAAAACCCCTCTCAATAAGGACATTGCGAAAGTCTGAATCTGGGTAATATCATTGGTGATGCGGGTAATCAAAGATCCCGTACTGAAATCATCGATGTTTTTGAACGAAAATTCCTGAATTCTGCTGAATACGTCAAAGCGTAAATCGGCAGCCAGGTTAACCGATCCGTTGACGGCAAATTTTGCACCCAAAGTACCAAAAACGGCCATTATAACGGAAAAGCCAACCATCAATCCGCCGGTTCGCAGAATGTAAGGGATATCATGGTTAACCGCACCGTTATTGATAATTTGAGCGACTAAAAATGGCAGGACAATGTCTCCTGTCGCTTCGATCACCATAAATATAGGGCCAAACAAAAAATATTTTTTATAAGGTTTTGCGTATTTTAGAAAACTATTCAACTGAAATGATCTCCGACTTTTTGATTCTAAACCAATTTCAGCTATTTTTGCTTGAAATTAGTTATTAATGGCGGCTTATCAGGAACAGAAAAGAAAATAATTGATCAATCAAACGCGATAAGAAAACAATAAAGGTAATGCGAAGCATATCTTAAGAATAAGATTTAAATTGCGAATAATCTCATAAGACAAAAAGTTCTAATTTTTTATACCGAATATAACCCCATCGGCATAACTGCCGTAAATCGGAACACCTTCGAAAAGGCTGTCAAGCCATTCCTTATCCGAACTGTCTTGCAGCATATCCTGATAGTTGAAGACAATCGCATATGCTTCCCCGTTTTTTATTTCTTGCTGCATTTGTTCTTTTTCTTTTTCAAAATCCTCGTTATCCTGTTGCAAAGCCGCATCCCGAAGGATCGGAAGAATATACGCCGGCATATCCTTCATCAACCAAAGATAAGTTTGGCGATTACTATAAAAGGTTTTTCCTTGGGGTAGTTTTTCGGCGGCTTGAGCGGTTTCCGATTCTGTCCACACCGATCCGGCAAATCCCTGTCCGTCTTTATGAAAAGTCTTAATCAGGTCGCTTTCATCTTCAAACAAGAATACCGAAAAAACGACGATTACCAGGATACCAAAGACAGATGAAATCTTTTTTTGACGAATAAGGTATCCCACCGTTGATAGAATCAAACCGGCGATACAAATAAAAAACGGTAAAAGCATCCGATTATCAAATACGGTCGAACCGTCGATAAAAACGGAAACCCCGATTAATACCAAAAGATAAACGCCGGCTGCCAACGCAAACAGAAAAATGCCTGAAAGTTCTTGTTTTTTTCCTGTCAGATAAGCGATGAATTGGCGCAACAACCAGACAAAGAGCAAGAGCAGAAGGATGATCCAAAGAATTTTCCAAAAACGAATCGCTTTTTGAACGATGCCGAAAGCTTCCGGGATAAAGAACTCTGTCAACGTTCGAATCCCCTCGTTAATTACATCGTTACCGGGCAAATGGATTGACAAAGACCGGTTGACAGCGCTTTCGTTATATTGAGAATTTCGCAGCCACCATCCGCCGAAAGGAATAAGAAATCCCAGCAGCATCCCTCCGATACGAGAAAGCCGTTTTCTCATATCCGCAGCGGAAACCAAACAAAACAGAATGGCTGTTACCAAGATCGATGCCCCGGCATAACGAACCAGTGTCAGAAGTCCGATCCAAAGACCGAGAAACAGCCAAGATGGGAAAGAGCGTTTTTTCTCACTGAAATCAAAGAGCATCCATAAGGCCGATAACATAAAAATCAGAGAAAAAGCTTCACTCAAGCCGTATACGTGAGCTTGTAAAATCGGTCCGCAGCAAAGATAGACAATGCCGGCCAAAATGCCCATCCGGTTATTTTTTGTGAATTTTTGAATCAATAATGAAAATAGAATCAGGTTCATCAGATAACAGATCAGATTGAGGATCCAAGCTGACCGAAATACATCCGTTAGGAAGATTTTTGCTATTCCGGCGATCGCGATTGAATAAAGGGGCGGGAATTGTGTAATAGGTCGGGGTAAACGATCTCCGGAAAATCTGACATATCCTTCTCCCCGTAAAATACTGCGAGCGCCGCCAAGGTAAGCCGATGAGTCATTGGTTAAGCCGACACCCGCAGGTGTGGTATAGAGGTACAGATAAACAAGTCTTGGAGTTTTCCCTTCGGATTGAGGAGAATTTTTCTTTTTTTCCATTCGCTTCCGCCGTTCCTGTAGATTTCTTTTTTGATTATAACCAAATCCGGTATAAACGAAATGTGAAAAGAGATTTTGTAAAAAGGATAAATTGCTCAATAAACGTGAAATTATTTCAAATTGTCATTATTTCCCTTGACAAAATATTTGAACTGTATATTATAAAAGCATAACAGTATATACAGCATATACGGTTAAAGTGTCAGGGAAAAAATGAACCGATCTTTCAATAAAATAAAGAGAAATGAATTCCGAGAGAACGGATGGGTTGTTCAAGTTTTCGATATGCATTTTGATTTATTCCGGCCGATGAATTTGCTTTTGATTGAAAGCGGGAGTGAAGCCGGAAAATGAAAATTACCTTATCGAACTTATCGGGTATCCCGATTTACGAACAGATTAAAGATCAGATAAAAAGTCAAATACTTTCCGGTGAATTAAAAGAAGGAGATAAGTTGCCTTCGTTGCGGGAATTGGCACGGGATTTACGGATCAGCGTGTTGACTACAACGCGGGTCTATACCGAACTGGAAAAAGAAGGATTTATTACCAATATTCAGGGGCGCGGCTGCTATGTTCTCGGCGAAGGATCGGAATTACTGAAAGAACATATGTTGCGTGAAATGGAACGAAATTTATCTGACGCTTTGAAAGCGGCAAAGATAGCCGGTCTGGACATATCGGAGGTTCATCAGGCGTTGGATTTAATGAATGAGGAAAAACAAAATGAGTGATGCAATCAATGTAAAAAATATCTCGAAAATTTATCCCGGTTTCACATTAAAAGATATTACTTTTGATTTGCCGAAAGGCTACATTATGGGATTTATCGGTCCCAACGGAGCGGGAAAAACAACTACGATCAAATTGATTTTGAACATGATTCAACGGGACGGTGGAACGGTTGAGGTTTTCGGCTTGGAGAATATCGCTCATGATGCCGAAATTAAAGAACAAACCGGTGTGGTATTTGATAATCATTATTTCGTCGATGAGTGGACGCTTAACGATATTAATCGGGTGATGGCGTTGTTTTTCAGCAATTGGCAAAGTTCAATCTATCGGAAAAAGTTGGAACAATATCAGTTAAATCCGGCTAAAAAAGTAAAAGAATTATCAAAAGGAATGCGATTAAAGTTGATGCTCGCGGTCGCTTTTTCGCATGATGCCAAACTGCTTATTTTGGACGAACCGACCAGCGGTTTGGATCCTGTCGCTCGCGATGAACTGTTGGATACTTTAGCCGAGTTTATTCAAGATGGAGAACATAGCGTTCTTTTTTCGACACATATCACCAGCGATTTGGAAAAGGTTGCGGATTATATCACTTTTATCAACGACGGTCGGCTGATTTACACCGGCATAAAAGATGAGTTTATCGATTCTTTCCGCTTGGTAAAAGGAGGAAAAGAAGATTTAACTCCCGATGTGAAAGCGCATTTGATCGGTTATCGGGAATACGGCAGCGGATTCGAAGGAATTATGTATACCGAATATGCCAATTATTTTCCGAATTTATTGTCGGAAAAATCTTCGATTGATAACATCATTGTTTTTACCTATAAAGGGACAAACGGGTTATGAAAGATATTTTAAATGCCTTACGATTTAATTTCATTTTAGTGAAACCCTATTTGCGGTATTATCTGTTGGGGTTTGTGGTGGTTTTCTTTTTCAAAATAATGGGGAGTGAGATTGATGCGGTTTCTTTTATGTTGTTTATGTTGTTGTCAACTCATCTTTATCCCTTTCAATTGGAAGAAAAGAACGATTTATACCGGCTGTATGGCATTGCTCCCATCAAGAGATCCGTTCTGATTTTTGGTCGTTATCTCTTTATTGTAGTGATCTCGCTGATTGACTGGCTTTTGGCGATGATGATGGAGTATGCCTTTTCAAAATCCACGATAATTATTTCAGACTATCTGATAAGCAGTCTGTTCATTTTTTCGGTTTTTCTGATCCTGACCGCTTTTGAGATCCCGGGCTTATATAAATTGGGGGTGATTAAGGGAAGATGGATTGTTTATGTCCCTCTGGTTCTAATGTTTATTATCGTATTTTTGGCGGATGCATTCCAAATTTTGGAATCGGCCACGCATTGGATTACTGCAAATTTCTGGCTGGTCCCGACGGTGACGATTATTGTTTTATCGCTTTCCATATCTCTTTCCGTTCGAATTTTTAACCAAAAAGAATTTTGATCGATTATTTTTCCTCAACCTTCTCCTTTCCTATAGCAGAAGGTTGAGTTTGTATTTATAATGAAAAGGATGATTAATACATATCC
>JALHEL010000597.1 GCA_022837205.1 Leptolinea sp. | reverse complement strand
AGTTCAACCCGTCATAGGGCTCCCATCCGGCAAAATCCTGCGATTCACAATAACTCCTCAGTTTTTCAAAAGACTCTTTTAACAATGGATTCATAATATGTGTTTTAATGTTATGAACGAGTAGGAGTGTCATTGACAGAATCAGTTAGAAAGGCCTTTTGGGAAGACTTCCAAACCACTTATATACGGCTTGGCTATCCGGAAACAGGATGACCCAAGCCGTCAAGATTATAATTTTTGTGTCCGTAAGGAACGAGCTGTTTTTCTGGTACCATTGCTCCAAACTCCCCTTGAACGGATATAAATGACATAGCTCTGTGGCATCACCGAGCGTGGCCCCACCACAGACATTAAGATTTTCGGCAGCCTCATCGATATACCCTACACCGAGTTTTATTTCAAATGCTGCACAATTGTCATAAAGTATAAACATTATCGGATTGTGCAAAATTTAGGAGATTCATTGTGTCATAAAGTATAAACATTATCGGATTGTGCAAAATTTAGGAGATTCATTGTGCAAAAATCAGGAAATCTATTGTGCAAAAATATGAAAAAGCAAGTTCAAAGCTCCAACACAACTGGCAAAAATCAATTAGCCTCTCCCTCACCGGTCAGTTTCAAGCCTATGATAATCGGGATCAGCAGGGGCGACAAAACCAAAAGAGCTAACCCTGAGCAGAATAATATTTTTTATATTCGTCTTACTCACTCCAAACCACCCGTTTAATATAATCCGTATAAGAGATGATGATGCGCACTACCTTGTCGCTCACGTTAGGCGTACTGTAGTCTGCCACGGGGCGTAAATTACGTTCTTCTCCAGTCTTCTGATATTGCAGTTGGATCAATCCCTGCATCACCCGCTCCGGGTTCAGTCCTACCATCATCACTGAGGCTTCCTCCATGGCCTCGGGACGTTCGTGTGCCTCCCGGATATTCAGCGCCCGGAAGTTAAGTATGGAACTTTCTTCCGATATGGTGCCGCTGTCGGACAACACGGCAAAGGCATTCATTTGCAATTTATTATAATCGCTTAAGCCCATCGGTTTCATCAGCTGCACATTTTCATGGAAGGAAACGCCTTTCTTCCCAATCATGTTGCGTGTGCGCGGATGGGTGGAGACAATCACCGGATAGTCATACTTCTGCGCTATCCC
>JALHEL010000190.1:1970-6152 GCA_022837205.1 Leptolinea sp. | reverse complement strand
ATGATCTACACAAATATTTGGCTGACTCTCATTACCTTGGTTATGATTCCGATTTTTACCTATGCAAGCAGGTCCATTATTCAATTCAGCCGGAAACCGTACAGTCAACAGCAGACCGCATTGGGAATCTTGGATGGTTTCGCGCAAGAAACGATCAACGGCCAAAAGGTGGTTAAGGTCTTCACCCGTGAAGAGATCGTCAAGGATGAATTCAAATATTTAAATGATGATTTACGCCGAAAACAGATCGTAGCTCAATTTCGTTCCTCAATCATGGGACCGGTTACTCATAACTTGAGCAACTTTAGCTACGCTTTGACGACCGGCATCGGATCCATTTTATGTATTACGCAAGGATTTGATATCGGAGGTTTGACGGTTTTTGTGAACTACACTCGTCAGTTCAGCCGGCCGATCAATGAAATCTCGATGCAAATGAACACCGTCTTCGCCGCATTGGCGGGGGCGGAAAGGGTATTCGAGTTGTTGGATGAGCCGCCGGAACCGCCGGATGCACCAGATTGTGTCAACGTTGATCATCTGGTCGGACATGTTGTGATGAATCACGTCAATTTCGGGTATTACCCGGACAAACTTGTCCTTCACGATATTTCTCTTTATGCAAAACCCGGACAAAAAATCGCTTTTGTCGGTTCCACCGGTGCCGGAAAGACCACAATAACCAACCTTCTTACTCGTTTTTATGATATCCAATCCGGAGAAATCACGATCGACGGGATCCCGATCGATAAAATCCAGCGTAAGATATTACGTCGAAACATTGCGATGGTTCTTCAGGATACCCACCTGTTTACCGGAACCGTACGCGAGAATATCCGATACGGTCGATTGGACGCAACCGACGACGATGTAATCGCCGCCGCAAAAGTCGCCAATGCCCATTCCTTTATCATGCATCTCGAGAAAGGATATGATACGATGCTCGAAAATGACGGAGCTAACCTTAGCCAAGGACAAAGACAATTACTGAACATTGCCAGAGCTTCCATCTCCAAAGCGCCGATCCTGATACTGGACGAAGCAACCAGCTCAGTCGACACCAGAACGGAACGCCATATCGAAAAGGGAATGGATGCATTAATGTCCGATCGCACAACCTTCGTGATTGCTCACCGGCTTTCCACAGTCCGAAATGCCAATGCTATCATGGTTCTGGAAAAAGGAGAAATCATCGAACGAGGAGATCACGATGATCTGCTACAACAAAGGGGACGATATTACGAACTTTATTCCGAATTGGCGGAATTGGATTAATGGATTTTTTCAATGCTGTTATGCCGAAACGCAGACTTTCGGCATAGAAAAATCGGTTCGGAAATAATTTCGTTTATAATATGTGTTACAAAATTCGTGATACCGATAAAAAAACGGAATATTTAACGGGATATGAGTCATTTATCTTGTCAACAATAAAAAAGACTCGTATAATGATTAAATAAATTGTTTTTTGGAGAAATTACAAAGTGATGGAATCAAACGCATCCCAAAACGGGCAAGGGGCAACTTCTGAACCCTTTGACAACATGGAAACCCTTCTCGAGTCGAAGGGACTTAATATCGATTTTCCCCAACAGGGTGAAATTCGTCAGGGAGTTATCGCAAGCATTACACCGGATCAGATTCTGGTAAATGTCGGAACAAAGTCCGAAGGGATTATTTCCGGAAAAGAACTGGAAGCAATTTCAAAATCGGAACGCGATAGCTTGAATGTGGATCAAAAAATCGCCGTTTACATTCTTGATCCTGAAGATTCCAACGGGAATCTGGTCCTTTCCTACACACGAGCACGGGAAGAAGAAAGTTGGAAGCGAGCGGAACAATTGCTTAATTCCAAAGAACCGTTCGAGACAAAAATTGTCGGCTATAACAAAGGCGGCTTAATTGTCGAATTGGGTTCACTTCGCGGTTTTATTCCTGCTTCTCAAATCAGTTTGTCCAGACGGGTCGATGTCAGCGGGGAAACACCCGAACAACGATGGGGGAAGATGGTCAATCAACCGATTAAAGTTTCCGTGATTGAAGTGGATCGCGAACGAAGGCGTTTGATTTGCTCCGAGCGGGCAGCCAGTACCGAGACCCGCGAATCTCTGAAAGAACATGTTATCGAATCTTTGAAAGAAGGGGATATCCGGACCGGTCGGGTTGCCAGTCTGGCGGATTTCGGCGCATTTATTAATATCAGCGGAGCGGACGGACTTGTTCACCTTTCCGAAATATCTTGGGATCATATTAAACATCCCAGCGAAGTTTTGCAGGTCGGACAGGAAGTAAAGGTAAAGGTCATCAGTATCGATAAGGAAAAGAAACGAATCGGTTTGTCTATTCGTCAAACTCAGGAAGATCCGTGGGCCGAACGGGTGGCAAAATATCAGGTCGGGCAGCTGGTCGAAGGGACAATCACTCGATTGACAAAATTCGGTGCCTTTGCAAAGCTGGATGATAATATCGAAGGTCTAATCCATATTTCGGAAATCAGTGAAAAACGGATTGACCACGCCAAAGAAGTGCTGCATGAAGGTGAGAAAATCACTTTACGCGTGATCAAAATTGACCCGGCCAATCATCGGATCGGTTTATCCGTTCGACGGGTAGATTCCATGGCATATGCAGATATGGATTGGGAATCACTATTGGACAGTGATCTTGAAGCGGTCGAGAAATCAACCGAAGACGAAGAAAAATAAGCCGAAAAGCTGAACAATACAGGCTGTCTCAAAGATAATGGGACAGCCTTTTTATTTAACTTTTTATATAAATCGGATGAATCGCGAAGAACGAATGGAAAAAGTTGTAAAACTTTAATAAAATGCAACAATCAAAAAACGGTAAAATTATCTTTAGTAAATTTTATGAGAGAACCGAAAAGGATTCCTTTCAGCAGGTTTGTGAAATTTAATGAAAAATCAGACTTTTTATGTCCTCGCGTTATTTGATGAAAAAACAAATCAAATTTTCACCGAATTAACAGAAAACCTGAAAAAAAATAACATTGACTTTCTTGAGGAACTTCCCCACATAACATTAGGCGGATACACGGAAGTTCCCGAAAGCGAAATTACCTCTTGGGTTAAGGAATTTTCTGAAACTCACTGCCCATTGAAAATAAATTTCAATCATATCGGATTATTCCCCCAAAGCATCTGTTTTATCGGACCAAAGGTGAACGAGGAGTTGTTACGTTTTCACCGGGAATTTCATGCCAATTTTGACAGTTGTTTCACCGAGATCGGTTATAACTTCACTTTGTGTTCAGAGAATTGGGTCCCGCACATGACGATAATCACCGGAAATGCGGAGAATATTTTCAAAGGAATCCCGATTTTGTTTTCCGCTTTTCAGCCGTTTATCGGGACGATTACAGAACTGGCAATCTATCAATTCGATCCTTTTCTCGAACTTCGAAGGTTCCCGTTAAAACACCCTGATTTCCAAACAGACAAAAAAAATAAATGAAACTTTTGGGCAAAACAAAGGAAAATTTATGAACTTTATTATTGACGGTCATGAAGATTTAGCATTTGAAGCATTGGCAAATCAGCGGGATACAACGCGTTCCGTAGCTGAAATCAGAGAAAAAGAACCGCAAAATACCGAAAATCAAGTGACGCTCGGCTGGCCCGAAATGCAAGCGGGGAAAGTAGGGATTATTTTTGCCACGATCTTCATCGAACCGCCCGCACATCAAACTCCACCCAAACGGACAGGAGTTAATTATGGCACACCGGATGAATTTCATCAGTCCGTTCGGAAACAACTCGATTTTTATGAACAATGGGAAGATTCCTGTCCCGATAAATTCACGATCATCCGATCTCTTTCGGATCTTGATCAAACAGCTTCCCGTTGGCAGCGAGAAGTTGAAAATCCGACCGGCTCGACGTTACCGGTCGGGTTGGTTCTTTTACTGGAAGGGGCGGAAGGTTTGCGCAAAGAAGACGATCTCGATGAATATTATGATCGGGGTTTGAGAATCGTCGGTCCGGTGTGGGAAGGCGGCCGTTGGTGCGGCGGGACTTATTCTCCCGATTCGATGCGTTTTACTCCGGAAGGAAAAAGGTTCCTTGAAATTCTTGCATCCAAGGGATTTATTTTGGATGTCGCTCATATGAACACTTTCAGTGCCGATGAAGCCCTTGATCTTTATGAAGGAACCGTGATCGC
>JALHEL010000190.1:0-1921 GCA_022837205.1 Leptolinea sp. | reverse complement strand
CATTTTGATGACGAAACCATTCGAAAATTAATCGATCGCGATGGGGTAATGGGTGTGATCCCGTTTAACAATTTTCTGGATACCGGTTGGAAAAATGGCATGCCACGGAATCGCGTGACGCTGGATCTTTTAGCACAACATATTGATCATATCTGCCAGTTGGCGGGGAATGCGGATCATGCGGCGATTGGCTCTGATTTGGATGGCGGCTTCGGCTATCCCAATATTCCGGAAGAGATGAATGATATTCAAGATTTGCAGAAATTGGAACAGATTTTGCAGCAAAAAGGATATACACCGGAGGATATAATGAAGATATTCAACGGGAACTGGATCAGTGTTTTAAAAAGAGGTTTACCATGACAGAACAGAACAACGAGATACCGGGAAATGAGACACAAAGCGAAGAAATCAGAGCGCAAAAAAGGCTGCGAAACGCCCTTTTTGTAACTTTAGGCGGTTACCTGATCCTTGTTCTGGGCGCCAAACCGTCCATTTTCGGATTGGATCGCAGTCCGGTCATCGGATTTGTGCAAACAGCCACTTTTATTGTCGGACTCGGGATTATCTGTCTCGGCGGCCGGATGAGCTTACGAAGCTTTTGGAAGGGCAAAAAGATTTCATTGACAGCCGATTTTGGGCTGCGCGTGGTCGCGACCGGATATGTGATCGCAATATTTACCGCGATGGCTGATGTGTTCGGTTTCGGTTCGCACCCGCTACCGGGAGTACCGTTCTTCGGTCCGTTGCAAGCCCGCGGCGTCATTTTGGGAGAAGCGATTATCGCAGTCGGGTTGATCATGATGTTTTCTCCCGTCGATGAAACAGAAGAAAAATCAAAAGACCGGCAATCAAATTCGGAAAAAAGCGCTTAGTATTTACCGTAAATCATAGATCTTAAAATTTGAAAAACTTACGCTGATCGGAGAAACCCCTTGGGAATTAGCCAATAAGCCGATAGCACCGCTTTTTAAAAGGGAGTCTTTCGTCTCGTACAAAAAGACATCGTTTATAAAAAATCTTAATGTTTCACCTTTGATTCGCATGCCTAAGGTAAATTTTTGCGGTCCGCCCGAGCGAATTTGTCCGTTGACGCTCCAATCCGCCAAAGGCAACATCTTTCCGCCGTATCTTTGTTCCACCCGTGTCTGTCCCTGACAATTAATCAGAAAGCGATCATAATTATCTTTATCCCCATAACGAAAGAATACTCCGTAATAATCCGAACTATCAGAACAAATCGGCAAGGTCACATCGACGCTCAAATAGTAATCCGTCTTGGGATGATAGTCTAAAAAGGAAGCGATCGAACCGGCCGAGAATTGAATCGCAAGTGTCAATTCATTGTTCGAAATGACGGCATTTCCCTGATCGGATCGAAAGGTTGTCAATTCATTGTTCGAAATGACGGCATTTCCCTGATCGGATCGAAAGGTTTGCCAAAAGTTTTCATTGAGGAATACATCTTCCAGTAAAACTTCCCCAACATCAGGTTTCATATCCTTTGTGGGGAAGGCAGTCGGTGTACTGAGCGGCCGGGGTGTGGCAGTCGCGGGGAACCATTGGACGGTCACCGTCGGCGAATCGATTGCCGTCGGAACCAGCGTTTTCTGATTTTGAAAGGTCATCGTTTCGGTCGGTTCCGTTAAGGAATAAATATTGACCTGATCACAACCTGTCATGACAGAGAAGAGCATCATCCAAAAGAGCAATTTGAAACTCAACCTTCGCATCATCATCGATCACACTTTCAGGTGCGCAACCGTAACGCCTTCTCCGCCTTCATTATCTTTTCCGTTCTCGATATATTTTACATAAGGAGAATCCAACAGAAATTGCCGGGCAGCTTGCCGCAATTTTCCCGTCCCCTTTCCGTGGATAATTCGAACATAAGGAAGTCCGGCTAAAACAGCCTCATCCA
>JALHEL010000189.1 GCA_022837205.1 Leptolinea sp. | reverse complement strand
TTTCTCCGTCGATAGAATGGCGCAGAAAACTATTAAACGCTGAACATTCTCCGATGCGAACCTTAATGGTAACTGTTGTGATGTGGCAGATCCCCTATTATGCAAGCGTCCATTTTGTCCGCCACAAAATCGGTGTCGAACATTATGTCAAGAGCCAGCGTTCAAATCCCGATCGGGGAGCCGAAAGACAAGATGCATTGGTGAATCATGTTATGGATATGAACGTTCAGGCGTTGATCAATATGAGCCGCAAACGGCTCTGCCAACGAGCGGATCCTGTGACCAGAAATATTATGGAAAATATTAAATCAGAAATAGAGAAAATTGATCCCTTGCTTGGAAGTTTTCTGGTACCCGATTGTGTCTATCGACAAGGCTGCCATGAATTTCAATCTTGCGGCTATTTCGAAAAGAGGATAAATGGGCGTACTCTGTGACCATGCGATCAAAGAGCTGATCGATAACGGATTGATCGATTTTAATCGTTCAGAAATAACTTACGAATCGGTTATTACTCAGGTCAATCCCAATACTTTAGATCTTTCATTGGGACGTTTTGTTCGCTGGCCGAAAGAACACTCGGGACAGGTAATTTTCGGAAAAGCCCATCACTCGGATGATTTCTGGGAATTGCAGGAAATTGATCCGAAGGAAGGAATTCTGCTTAAACCCGGCGATATATTTCTCGGATCCTCCCGAGAATTCCTTCGGATGCCCGGTGATATTTGCGGTCAGGTCTATACGAAATCAAGTTTGGGTAGACTTTTTATAAATCATATGATGGCCGGCGTGATTGACGCCGGTTTCCAAGGTACCATTACATTGGAACTGAAAAATGAAGGAAAACATAATGTGATTATTCCCTACGGCGCCCGGGTTGTTCAAATCCAATTCAGCCGTCTGGAGTCCAAACCCGACAGAGATTATTCCCAACGTCAGAATCGCTATCAAGGGCAGATTATGCCCGAAACCGCGCGAGAGGAAAAAAACTAAGCAGGCGATGAAGAGATCGATTCTTGCATAAAAGAATAGATCTCTTCCTCTCTTCCGTTACAGGATACACTTCCCAATTGAATCGCCGGCTTCAAGCTTCCATGGAAATCACTTCCGACACTGACCCGCAAGCCGTATTTCTGCGCCTGAATCTCATAAAATCGAGTCATTTCCCGATCATGATAACTGCTGTATACTTCAATCCCGCTAATGCCCGCTTCCACAATTTCGGCTAATTCGGCGTCGTTTTTCCCGATACTCGCACCGGGATGAGCAAATACCGCTATACCGCCGCTTTCTTGAATAAGCTGGATCGCCTTCGGAATGGGTAAATAATCGACGGGTACATCGGCAGGTTTTCCTGTTGTACATAAATCCCAAAAGAAATTAACCAAGGGATTATCGCTACGATTTCCGCCCGGCAGATAAGGCTGCAACAAGGGATGATCGCGATTTCTGTACTCGCTCAAAGCGACTTCGGCGATCACCCGATAGGTCAATGGTTGTTTCTCGGTTTCTTTTTGAATCTTCTCTTCGTCTAAGATGACTCCGAGTTTACGAAAGATTCTGATTCGAAGCAAATCCGCTTCATATTCTCTTTCAATGACCTCTTTTTCGATTTTTTCGAAAGCACTGTCCATAGGATCGATCCCGTATCCAAGCATATGAATTTCGGTTCGTTTTTTTGTTTGACAGTTAATCTCAATTCCGGGAATAAAAAGCATATTTAATTCTTTGGCTCTTTTTGCCGCTTCGACATTTCCTTTTGCCGAATTATGATCGGTCAGAGAAACCAAATCCAGCGGTACCTTTGAGCAAAGATCCATCAACGTATGCGGCTCAAATTCTCCGTCGTTACTGTATTTTGAATGCATATGTAAATCGATCGTATGCAAAGCTGCCTCTTTTATGGATTGAATAAAGAGGATCGGCGCAGCCGATCCTCTTTCGAGCATCAGATTTTCTTTTCGACTTCATCCGTCGCCAATGAGATAAAATCGGCGACAGGCATCGCTCCCAAGTCTTCTCCGCTGCGTTTTCGTAGGGACACCTGTTGATTTTCCATTTCCTTATCGCCGACGATCAGCATATACGGTATTTTTTCTTTCTGTGCATCGCGAATTTTTGCGTTCATTCGATCCGTCCGGGTGTCCACATGAACCCGGAAGCGGTTTTGCCGCAGCTGCGCCGCCAATTCATTGGCATAATCGATATGGCGATCGGCAATCGGAATGATTTCGGCTTGAACCGGAGCCAGCCACGCCGGAAAAGCTCCACCGTAATGTTCAATCAGAACGCCGAAAAAGCGTTCCATGCTTCCCAACAGCGCCCGATGAATCATGTAAGGTCGAGTCGGTTGACCGTCTTCAGCGATATAGGTTAAATCAAATCGCTCCGGCTCATTGAAGTCAAATTGGATAGTAGTCAACTGCCATTCTCGTCCGATGGCATCCTTCACCTTAAAATCGATCTTTGGTCCGTAAAAAGCCCCACCGCCCGGATCGATTTCATAAGGTAGATTATGTCGCTTCAGCGAATCTTCCAAAGCCGATTCGGCTGCTTTCCAACGTTCCGGCTCTCCTACTGATTTTTCAGGTTTGGTACTGAGATATGCCTGAAACTCTTCAAAACCGAACGCGCGCAGAATGTGCAGGGAAAATTCCACAACAAAATCGATTTCCGCAGGCATTTGGTCGGGACGGCAGAAATGATGAGCATCGTCTTGCGTAAAACCGCGAACGCGGGTCAGTCCGTGCAGAACGCCGCTTCGTTCATAACGGTAAACCGTTCCCATTTCGGCGTATCGGATCGGTAAATCGCGATAAGAACGTAAATTGCTCTTATAAATATACAGATGGAACGGGCAGTTCATCGGCTTGATATAGTATTTCGTTCCCTCGATATCAATCGGAGAATACATATTCTCGCTATAGAAACCGAGGTGACCGGATGTCTCCCAAAGCTGGGATTTTCCGATATGCGGGGTATATACGAAATCATATCCCCATTTTTCATGTTCCTCGCTCCAATAATTTTCGATCAGCTTTCGTACCTTAGCGCCTTTTGGATGCCACAAGATTAAACCCTGCCCCACCTCATCACTGACGCTGAACAAATCCAGTTCTTTCCCAAGTTTTCGGTGATCGCGTTTCTTGGCTTCTTCCTGTTTCCACAGATAATCTTTCAGCTCCGCTTCGGTCTCCCATGCCGTCCCATAAATTCTTTGCAGCATCGGGCGTTTTTCATCTCCCCGCCAATAAGCACCGGAAACATTCAATAATTTAATCGCATTGGGATTAATTTCGGAGGTATTGGAAACATGAGGACCTCGGCAAAGATCGACAAACTTATCTTGTTTATAAATAGATATCTCAGGTTTTTCATCGGTCGGATTCCCGTCCTCATCCATCCCGCCTTTTTCAAGCCCTTCAATCAACTCGATTTTATAAGGTTGATCGGCAAAAATCTTCTTTGCCTCTTCCGCACTGATGACTTCCTTTATGAAGGGGTGATTGCCCTTGATAATTTTTTTCATCCGATGTTCGATCTCTTCCAAATCTTCGGGCGTCAGCGCTCTCGGAAGATCAAAATCATAGTAGAAACCGTCCGCGATTGCCGGTCCGATCGCCACTTTTCCTTCGGGAAATTTTTCAAGGACAGCCTCCGCCATAATATGGGCAGTGGAATGCCTGATTTTATACAATTCCGAATTCTCGTATTCAGCGTTATGTTTTGCAGCCATATATCCTCCGTAATAAAAATAAAAAAAACTCACCCCATTACCGGGGCGAGTCTGTAAAGTCTCGTGGTTCCACCCAGCTTGATCACTCTCATAAAGCGACCCGCTCAGATAAATGATATCAGTATTTCACCGGCTGCCTTAATCAGTTCGGCAGCGAGCTCCCAGATGGTTTTCGTCAGACTCCTTCGGACCGATTCTCACCTTCTTTCCGGTCTCTCTGTGCGACTGGTCTGACGCATTGTTCTGTTCAACGCTTCCGGATAAAATTATACATGATCTGTCGTTCTTTGTAAAACATTATGACACAATGAGTTACCGCACTATAAGGAGTCCTCATGAAATCAGCAAACAATATCGGTTTCGGTATTATCGGTTTGGGCATGATCGCAGAATTTCACGCAAAAGCCATTGAAAATATCGAAGGTTGCAAATTCGTCGCCGGGTATGATCATACGCCGGCTCATTCCGAATCCTTCTGCGCTCTCCATGGCGGGACCCCTTATACGGATTTGGAAAAATTTCTGGCTGATCCCGACCTTGATATTGTAACAATAGCGACTCCGTCCGGTTTTCACCTTGAAGGAGCTGTTCGCGCAGCGAATGCAGGCAAACATATTATCGTTGAAAAACCCTTGGAAATATCCACCGAACGTTGTGACAAGATTATTGAAGCAGCTGTTAAAAACAATGTCAGGATGTGTACCGTCTTCCCCTCCCGCTTTCATGATTCCGCCCGTTTAATCAAGGAAGCCGTCAGGCAAGGCAGGCTGGGAAAAATCGTGTTAGCCGATGCCCAAATTAAATGGTACCGGTCGCAAGAATATTATGATTCGGGGGGTTGGAGAGGAACTTGGAAATTTGACGGCGGCGGTGTTTTAATGAATCAAGGAATTCATGCCATCGATCTGCTTCAATGGGTGATGGGCGACGTATCCGAAGTTACAGCTTATACCGCCACATTGGCTCATGAAAGAATCGAGGTAGAAGATACCGCTGTCGCGATCCTGAAATTTTCCGATGGGGCTTTGGGAATGATTGAAGGGACTACAGCGGCGTATCCCGGATTCCTTAAAAAATTAGAAATATGCGGATCCAAAGGCAGTGTGATGATGGAAGAAGAAAGTATCACCAAATGGGAGTTTGCCGAACCGATGCCGGAAGATCAAAAAATCCGCGAACGATTTCAAAACAATACCCAAACCGGCGGAGGAGCCGGTGATCCGAAAGCGATCAGTTTCGAAGGGCATCGCAAGCTTTTCAGCGCCTTTGTGGACGCTGTTATCCGGAATAAGCCTTTCGATCTGGAAGGAAATGAAGGTCGAAAATCGGTAGAAATCATTGAAAATATCTACAAAAGTGCAAAAAACGGTGTTTCGGTAAAATTTCGATCATAAAGTTGAAACCCAGTCATGAAATCGGGGGAAGAAAAAAGTTAAAGACACAAAACAATCATAAAACACTCCCGAACTTCGGTTTTGATTTCCGAATTCCGGGAGTGTCATTTTCTGATCAAAAACGATCTGTTTTTAGCCTCGTTTACCTGAATTTCAAATATCCAAATTCCTGACTTCATGCGCATGGGTCTGAATAAACCGTGTTCTTGGCGGAACTTCATCACCCATCAGCATTTCGAAGGTCTTGGCTGCCTGGGAAGCATCATCAACGGTAACCTTTAGAAGCGTCCTGTATGCCGGGTTCATGGTTGTTTCCCATAACTGCTCCGCATTCATTTCTCCCAACCCTTTATAGCGTTGAATGGAAGCTTTTTCTGATCCGCTGCCGAGTTCCTTCAGAATTGCCGCTTGCTCTGCATCGGAGTAAGCATATCGATGTACACCTTTATAGGTCGTTCGATACAAAGGCGGTTGGGCAATAAATAAATGTCCTTGCTCGACCAATTCCGGCATATAGCGGAAAAAGAAGGTAAGCAGTAATGTTCGAATATGGCTTCCGTCTACATCGGCATCGGTCATAATAATGATCCGGCCGTATCGCAACCCTTTGATGTCAAAATTCTCACCGATCCCACAACCGATGGCCGAAATCATTGCTTTCACTTCATTATTCGATAAAATCTTATCCAGCCTGGCGCGTTCGGTATTTAATATTTTTCCACGGAGGGGCAAAATCGCCTGAAAACCGCGATCACGTCCCTGCTTTGCCGATCCGCCGGCGGAATCACCTTCCACAATATAAAGTTCCGTCTGTTCGGGATTTCTTCCGGAACAGTCAGCCAATTTTCCGGGAAGCGTCATACTTTCTAAGGCTGATTTTCGGATTACCAAATCACGGGCTTTTTTGGCAGCATCGCGAGCCCGAGATGAAGTAAGACATTTATTGACGATCGCTTTGGCAGCTGCGGGATTATTCTCCAAAAAATCTTTGAAGCATTCACCGATCACCTGCTGCACATATGTCGAAACTTCGGTGTTCATCAATTTCACTTTGGTCTGACTTTCAAATTGCGGATCGGGATGCTTGATGCTGACCACCGCCGTCAGCCCTTCCCGCGTATCATCACCTGAAAAATTAGGATCGGATTCCTTTAAAAGATTGGCGCTTCGGGCATAATCATTGATTACACGCGTAATTGCCGTTCGCAATCCGGTCAGATGGGTTCCGCCGTCAATTGTATTGATAGTGTTGGCGAACGAATAAACCGTTTCCGTATAAACATCCGTATATTGCAGGGCAACTTCCACTCCGACGTTTTCAATTGTTTTTTCCGCATGAACAATCGGATGAAGCGGGACGTTATCCTTATTCAGATAATGAACAAATGAACTGATTCCACCCTGAAAATAAAAAGTGGTCTCTTTATTGTCTTTTTCATCCACCAAATGGATTTTAGTCCGCTTTGTGACAAAAGCCATCTCCCGAAAGCGATTTACCAAGGTTTCATACCGGTATCCGGGTTCTTCTTTAAATATTTCCTTATCAAACAGGAAACTGATTTCCGTACCGGTCTGATCTTCCGGGCATTCGCCGATGACCTTCACCCGTTCTTCCGGTTTTCCGCGATTGTAACGTTGAAAATAAGTCTTACCGTCCCGCCAAACTTTGGCTTCCATCCATTCGGACAATGCATTGACCGCCGAAGAACCGACACCATGTAGCCCGCCGGAGACTTTATATGATCCGCCACCGAATTTACCGCCCGCATGCAACGTAGTCAGCACAACTTCCAATGCGGAAATTTTCATTTGCGGATGAATATCCGTCGGGATTCCGCGCCCGTTATCCCGAACAGTTACACTGTTATCGGGATGAATAATCACATCAATCTGATCGCAAAAGCCGGCCAAGGCTTCGTCGATCGCGTTATCTACAACTTCATACACCAAATGGTGTAGAGCTTTGGAATCGGTTCCTCCCACATACATGCCCGGACGTTTTCGAACGGCTTCAAGTCCGTCCAAAACCTGAATATTGGATGCATCATATTGAGAGTTACCGTTTTTATTTTGAGTCATTTTTGAATTATTCCTTTAGTTATCAATTCTTCGTTTTCAGAAATCCAAGAGAGGTATTGTTGATATAAAATGAAACTGGCGCTGATAAGGGATGTGGTAATAAATGCATGTCCCGTGATTCCGATGAGCAGCAACCATGAATCCGGTTGCGGAATTGTCCAAATCAGATTCATTCCTTGAGAAATGACCACGATCGCGACAATGAAAAAGCTTGTCGAGGTAGAAAACCATCTGGCAAGATTAAAACTCATTTTCAGCGATTCGATCACACCGTTCCCCAAGAAAATGCCGTGCATCGTAAAGAACAACGGAATAATCAGCCAAGCGATCATGATCATAAAGATCATAGAGAGAAACTGTGCCAATGCGGAAGAAATCATCAGCAGAATCGACAATATGCACGAAATCGGAATCAGCAGAATAACCAGAGAGATGAATAAGAGTAATACTGC
>JALHEL010000188.1 GCA_022837205.1 Leptolinea sp. | reverse complement strand
ATATAAGCCCAAATCCGAGAAATTCACTGCTACATTAGCTGCTCCGTCACTGTTGGTCTGACTGATCAGATTGGTGAGCCAGATTCTGCCTACCAAAGTTACGATTTCACCCGGACCGAGAGCAACCTTATTTCCGTGCGGAGCGACGGATGAGAGCCAGTAGAAGGCGATCGGAGCACCACCGTTGACGGCTACGGAACCCGGCAGGTTAATAAAACCGGTCTTTGCTCCGTCATTGCGCAGACGAACCTGCATGACCGCAAATTTTCCGCATTTTTGATATAAGCCAACAACCGCTTTATCATACGTGTTATACCATCCAGAAGGTTCGATCGGATTATCCGCATCTTCCATCCAATCCAACGGTTTCAACGGGACAATCTTCGCATCGCATAGTCCGGCGGGCCCCGGAATGCTTTCCATAACTCCGATGATCATGGCCGGGTTGTACCCGAAACGCCAGTTCACATCCAAATCGGCACCGCCGGAAGTCTCGGTAACCGGATTGGTCAGATCGTTGATGATTGCTTCGAAACGGATCTTGTCCCCCGGTTTTACTGGAATGGCTTTGCCGGGTGTACAGTAATCACCGCCAAAAGGATACCCTTCAGAACCGAAGCGTGTATAACGGCAGGTGTAATTCGAATAAATTTGTGCAGGGACTAGGCAGTCAGGCCCATCGGTTGCCGGGACTTCAATATCGGCTTTGAAGGAAGCTTTCCCGCCGCATTGTTCATAAATGCCTTTCGTCGTAACAACGTCTACGCCTTCTGTCGCGCATAAATCTTTTATACGTGTAGCAACATCTTCCGGATCCGTTCTGGTAATCGGAGTTTCTAATGCGCCATGAGGAGTCTTTGAATAGTTGATAGTAGCGCTAGTAAGAGGAATCGTACTTGCATTTAAAATGTCTGGAATTTCGACATAGCCGGTTAATACTGCGTTCCCGCTTGCATCCAAATAGACTTTGCTGCAGGCATCCCCATATTGAGATTTACAGTTCTGTAGTTCGTAATCGATACCATTGATTTTCACAATTACAGATTTCACAAATATCATATTGGGCGTCCCGGTCGTTGCGTCGTCATCGGTTCGATTTAGACCGATTACAATCTTGACTTTTCCGTCTCCGCAAGCAACATATTCACCGGAAAGTGAAGTGATTGAATCGATGATCGATTTTGCCTGTAAATCGACACCTTTCTCGCCTTCAACAGTGACTTCATCCGTTAATTCAGCCGTTGGAGCTGGATTCTCAACACTTTTGGCTTCGAATTCAGTCATATCGACTGCTTCCGAATCCACACCGGCTAAAGCAAGATCTTGGGTCGTCCAGTCTTCAATTGCGCCAAAATAACCGGAGACTTCATCCTCGCTTAATTCCTGTGCAAATACGGGGAATATGGATATGCTCAGGAGTAATACCAGAGCCGAATATGGATATGCTCAGGAGTAATACCAGAGCCAATAAGATGGAAAGTGTTTGTTTTTTCATTAGATTATGACCTCATTTCTTTCGAAATAATAATTTTTGTTTCCGTTCCCCAATAATTTGGGCTTGCTTTTTTATGTTGCAATATCAATGCCATTTATCGATTTTTCTTTAATTTTCCGGAAAACTCTTTCGGAAAATATTTAACCGATGTCTTCTATGCGTGCAGGAATCGCGCCAAAATTAAGATTTTTGAAAAATGTCTGAAAATCTCTTCAGAGAGGAACGATTGATTCGATCTATCGAGTAAAAAAAGAGGCGGGATATCACTTCTCCCGCCCCCTATTTTTCCCGCTGAACAGACCATTATTGATTTCGATTACTCAGCCAATCGACTAACAGACGAACCCCAAAACCGGTGGCACCCGGGACGGAATAATCGGTCGCTTCGTCAAGGTCCGCGACACCGGCTATATCCAGATGCGCCCATGGAATCTCATCGGATACAAATTCTTTCAGAAACATTCCCCCGGTTACAGGAGAAGCCAGACGACCGCCTGAATTTTTAATATCCGCATCTTTTCCTTTAATCAATTTGGCATAATCTTCATCGTTAGGAAGTTGCCAAATGCGTTCCCAAGTTCTTTCTCCTGATTCAAACAATTCCCGGTATAAGGATTGATTGTTTGTGAGTACTCCGGCTCGTACGTGCCCGTATGCGACGGCACAGCCGCCGGTAAGAGTTGCCAGGTCAACGATGGCTTGTGGGCTGAAATTTTGTTGAGCATAAGTCAATCCATCTGCCAACACCAATCGTCCTTCCGCATCTGTTGAGATCACCTCAATACTTTTACCGGAGAGACTGATCAGAATATCATCCGGACGATAAGAATTTTGGCTCAGCATATTCTCTGCTGCGCAGATAATTCCGATAATCGGGGTTGCGATTTTCAGCTGAGAAGCGGCTCTCAAAACCCCTAGAACAGCCATCGCTCCGCACTTATCATATTTCATCCCAACCATGCTGTCGCCGGGTTTAATCGAATAACCGCCCGAATCAAATGTGAGCGCTTTGCCGACCAAAACCACCGGTTTTTCCTTTTCGGTTCCTTTATATTCGAGGATGATCATGCGGGAGGGTGTTTTACTTCCCTGGCCAACTGCCACGATGGCGCCGGCTCCCATTTCGGTTAATTGTTTATCATCCAAAATTTTGCAATTCAAGCCGAATTGTTTTGCAAATTTTTGTGCTCGTTCGGAAAGTGTCTGCGGGTTGATAACCGCAGCCGGTTCATGTGCCCATTCCCGTGCCATATTCACCGCATCACAAATCGTCTTACAGGTTTGCAGCAATATTTCTTCGGAAGGGTCAAGATAAATGACGGAATTGACCGGATCCTCTTTTTTCTTGTACTTATCAAAGGAAAATGAACCCAACAACAATCCTTCCAATAAAGCTTTATGATCTCTGTCATCCAGATCGGCGGGAATTTGAAGCGCCGCGGTTTTGATGCCGTTCTTTCTAATCCATTTTGCGACGATTCCTCCAAGAGAACGGTATGAATCGGGGTTGATTTTTTCGCCCGTATAGAAAGAAACGGTTGTTTTCGATTTTTCTTTTTCGACGACCAAATCCCCTTTTTCCTTTAGCAACTCGCTTTTTGCTCCGCTGACGATCTGCAACCGGATCGCTCCAGCAGGGATTTTTAAGGATGTTTTGATTTCAATTTCATTTTTTGCGTCAATCATGTTTCTCATTTTTCCTCTTTGTTTCCTATCTACTTATTGATCAAAAATTGTCATTTCGCAAGAACTGTTTGATCGGAAAAGAAAAATTCCCGATCATTTCCAATAAAATTTCTCTCCTTTTTCGAAAAAGGAGAGAAATTTCGAGGTTTTGTTTTCAATCCCTTATTCGGCTATTTTTAAATCCCTGGCTGCTTTCACTTCGTCCATTCGTCCGAAGGGCGTTTCGGTTGGTGCCTGATGCAGCAATTCGGGATTTTCACGGGCTTCTCTTGCAATCGTTTTCATGGCTTTGATGAAATCATCCAGCGTCTCTTTGCTTTCAGTCTCTGTCGGTTCGATCATCAAAGCCTCATGGACGATTAATGGAAAATAATTTGTCGGCGGATGAAATTTGTAGTCCATCAAACGTTTGGCAACGTCCAATGCCCGTATCCCGGGTGCGTCTGGCCATTTTACATCCAGAACGAATTCGTGCATGCAGGTGCGATCATATGGCAGCGGGTAATCCTGTTTTAATGCTTCCATCAGATAATTGGCGTTTAAAGTGGCATATTCGGCGACTCGTCGGAGACCTTCCGCTCCCAACATCATACAATAACAATAAGCCCGGACAATAATTCCGAAATGCCCCCAGAAAGATCGCAGCATTCCGATACTTTTTTCGGGCATGCGGTATCCGTAGAGCGGGGGTACTTCTTCAGTCGCTTCTTCCAAAATATCTGCGATCGGACCCGGCAAATATGCTTTCAATTGTTCCGTACAGCAGATGGCACCGGCGCCCGGTCCCCCACCACCGTGAGGGGTGGCAAAAGTTTTATGCAGATTGAAATGCATGACGTCGAATCCCAATTCGGCCGGTTTAACGATCCCCAGCAAAGCATTCATATTGGCGCCGTCACCGTAAACCAATCCGCCGGCTTGATGCACGATGCGGATTACTTCGACGATGTTTTCATCAAACAATCCGAGGGTATTGGGATTGGTAATCATGATTCCGGCCAGCTGCTCGTTGCATTTGGATGTAAGATCATTCAAATCGATATTGCCGCGTTCATCGGTACGGACCGCAAGGCATTCAAATCCACTCATGACGGACGAAGCCGGATTGGTCCCGTGCGCGCTATCCGGGATTAACATTATCTTTCGCTGTGTTTCCCCGCGGTCGCGGAGCGAAGCGGCGATCATCTTCACGCCGCCGAATTCCCCTTGCGCGCCGGCGGCCGGCGTGAGGGAACAAGCCGGGAATCCGCTGATTTCTTGTAAAATGATTTGCATTTCATAAAGAATCAGGACTGCTCCCTGTACCGATTCGATCGGTTGCAGAGGGTGCAGATTGGCAAATGCGGAAATGCGGGCGGCTTTCTCACAGATTTTTGGATTGTATTTCATGGTGCAGGAACCTAGCGGATACATTCCGTTATCCAGAGAATAATTAAGACGGGATAGACGAGTGTAATGACGGACGACCTCTACTTCAGAAAGTTCCGGCAGCGGCAGATCTTTTCGTTGGAGAGACTCCGGCAGATCGCTTGACGGTACGTCCGATGAAGGGAATCGAAACCCTTTTCTGCCAGTGGCTGAAAGTTCAAAGATCGTTTTCTCAGTGGCGTCCATGATGCTCTCCTTCCTTCAGCATTTCACAGAGATCATCAATATCTTCCTTATTGATCATTTCCGTCACTGCAATCAGCATAGCATTCCCCAGCATCGGGTATTCTTCTGAAAGATCATACCCGCCGATCATTCCGTGATCGAGTAAATGCTGATTTATATCCGACGGTGGCTGAGGACAGGATACAACAAATTCGTGGAAGAAAGGTCGTTGATTCAGGATACGATATCCGTGAATCTTACTGATCTCCTTTGCGGCATAATGCGCTTTATCGTAGCATAATTTCGCCACTGCCCGTAACCCATCGCAGCCGAGTAGCGAAAGATAAATGGCTGCGGTCAATGCGTTTAAACTCTGATTGGAACAAATATTGGAAGTGGCTTTCTCACGTCGAATGTGTTGCTCGCGGGCTGTTAATGTCAGCACATATGCCCGCTGCCCCCGGTTGTCCACTGTCTCGCCAACGATTCTTCCGGATACTTTACGGATCAATTCTTTCCGTGTGGTAAATATTCCGAGATAAGGACCGCCGTAAGAAAGTGGGATTCCCAAAGGCTGGCCTTCACCGACGACGATATCAGCCCCCATCTCACCAGGAGTTTTCAGCAGTCCTAACGCAATGGGGTTGATACAGACACAGAGTAGTGCCCCTTTTTCATGGACGGCTTTTGCAAGCTCGGAAAAATCCTGAATCTGTCCGAAGAAATCCGGATATTGAACCAAGACCAGCGCTGTATCCATATCAATTTTCTCTTCCAACTTTTCCGGGCTGATTTCATCAAGGGATGTGGCTTTCGGACATTCGATCTGCATTCCGTCAAAATCCT
>JALHEL010000187.1 GCA_022837205.1 Leptolinea sp. | reverse complement strand
AATAAAGTGACAATTCCTTTTTTTTGAATGATTCGCCCGGCAAACGTAAGGAGAATCGCTTCCGAAGGGATTCCGACCGATATGCGCCAACCGGCAGGAATTCCTTCGAATTCACGCGGATCGATGCTATTGTGGATGATCCCCTTCCCTTGAATTCCGAAATGATTCAACCAATCGAGACTTGCCTGAGATACCGCATAAAAATCCGAGCAGTAACGTTTCAATACATTTGTTTGATGGCGTTCGTAATATTCCCATAAGCGATTGATCAGAGAGTTACCGAAAGTTACATAAGCTGAGCCGTGTTCGATAAGGAAAAAAGGAATTTGGAATTCTTTCAATATTTTTGCCGCCTGTAAATTGAAAGGATAAAGGCGAGTTTGGATGATTCCGAAGTCAAATCCGGTCTCTCGAAAAATTTGTTTTGTCCGGCGGATGGCTTTTGGGGTGGGAACGGGTAACCGGCCTTTGAAAAAACCGCCGCAAGGCAACGCATGAATGAAAATATCCCCGTCACGACTTTCCGCGGGAACAGATTCCGTATTCATACAAAAAACATGGACTTCATAATCCGCTGTCAGTGTTCGAGCCAGAGACTGGGAATATTTTTCAACGCCTCCGAGATGAGGCATGTATAAAGATGAGATGATGGCAATTTTCTTTTGCCGAGCTTGATTGTTCAATTTGCGATTGTACCTGAAGAATCTAAACCGAACGGTTGAAGCGGTTTACAGATGACGAATAACCATCACGACCTTTCCCATAATATGGACTTGTTCCGGATCATCAATATAAATCGGTCCCATTGTGGGATTTGCCGGTTGGAGGCGAACCCTTGATCCTTCCCGATAAAAATATTTCAGTGTAGTTTCATCATTGTTGGATAGCCAGACAGCCACCATATCGCCATTCGAAGCCTGATTTGCCTGACGAAAAACAACTTTGTCTCCATCGTTGATCATGGCGTCAACCATTGAATCACCGGAGACTTCCAAGACGAAAAGCTCCGTCTCTTTTTCACTTGCGGGAATCATTTTCTTCGGGATTTCAATATAACTTTCCGGATCGAAATATGCCAAATCGGAACCGGGCACCGGAATCGGCTCGCTCGCAACGATTCTTCCCAAGATCGGGTAGCGGAGTACTTCCTGCCGGGAATATGAAATCATGTTTTTTGCGGTCTGCGATTCTTCTGTAAACGGTTTCAAAATTCGAATGCTGCGAGAAACCCGATCATTACGTTCCAGATAACCCATTTGAGCTAATTGCCGTAAATAATAATCTACTAAGGAGGTAGAATTTACGCCGATCGCATTTCCGATTTCCCGAATGGATGGCGAAAATTGATTATTCTTTTGATATTCTTCCAGGAATAGCATAATTTTTCGATGCCGATCATTCATCATTTTTCCCATTCTGGCCATAATCTACTCCCGTCTCACAAAATTTAACAGTGAATAAAATTGTTCTAAAATTAATATAACAGAACAATTGTTCAATGTCAAGAATATCAGAACATTTATCAGATTACAGAGGAATATTTCGAGTAGTTCGACGGTATTGCAGCATAAATCGTATCGAATGCAAGGAATAAAAAAGATCGGGTTATAATCAGAAAAAATGAGAAAAAGTGTATTGAGTTTTCAATTTTTGTTTATTTTATCAGTCTTGGCATTCGCAACTTGTTTCATTATCTATCCCGTGTATGCACAGGATGCAAATTCACTGATTGCGGAAGTAAATGCATTAAGAGCTTCTTACGGACTGTCTCCTTATACCGTCGACAGCTCATTATCATCTTTAGCCCAGGCTCAGAGTGAATATCAGGCTTCCATCAATATGACAACCCATAATCGCCCGGATGGGTCGAATATTCCGGCTCGATCGGAAAATGTCTGCGGCGGATTAAATATGACGGCATCCTATTGCGTCAAACAGATGTGGACAGATCCCGATCATCTTTATACAATGATCGGCCTCGATTCGGGGACAGTCGGAGCCGGAGCGGCCTCCGCACCCGACGGAAGTATATACTATACACTGATGGTGAACAGTTCCGGGAATGATACAAACCTGGATAAATCCCCGACCTTGGCTGTAACCGCTGCGGTTTCGGCCAATCAAAATGCGGGCAGTGGTTTTGTGGATATCGAAGCGTTGCCGGTTCAACCCGGAACCTTCGCTACCAGTACCCCCGAACTGGATGGATCGATTTATCATACTGTGCAACAAAATGAAACTCTGTGGACAATTGCGATTAATTACGGTACGACGGTTGCACAGCTACAGGCGTTAAACGGGATGGCTGAAAATGACGTTAGCGTCAGAGCTGGCCAGAGGATACTAATCCATTACGGCGGAACGCCGGTCTCGGATACCCTGACGCCGACCGTAACCAAACCGCCGGCAACCAATACGCCGAAACCGACCTCTACGATGACTCAAACTTTGCCTCCATTACCTTCGCTTACCCCCACCATTACAGCCACACCCACGCCGGGACCGTTAATTAAGCATATCGATTTTTTTGATAAACCGGCAGCGCGAAGATTAGGCCTTGTTCTGGTGGTTTTCAGCGGTATCGGATTGTTAATCACAATTTTCTTCGGATTTTTCAGGCGATGAAAAAGAATTGTCGCTTTACGAGAACGATTCGCTTGCTGATTTTATTCGTTTTTCCGTTCATTTTTTCTTCAAATACACTTTCACCCTTTCGAATCGAAACGATAACTCTTACTCCAACCGTTATTCCGACCGAAAGGCTTTTTCGTGAAGAAATCATGGAAACAATCAACCAAGCAAGGCGGGAAAAAAATCTTCCGGCTCTTCGGTGGGATGAAAGCCTTGCGAATGCAGCGGATCAACAGGCAGCTTATCTGGCGAAAATCGGAAAGTTGACCGAAAAAGGGCTGAATAACGAATCCGCAAAATCGATTGCAGCCGATTTCGGATATGGGGGAGGATCGTCTTTTCAAATCGAACAATGTATCGCTATGTCTTGGTCCGATACCGAACCGAGTTATATTGTAAAGAATATTTGGCTAAACCAGGCGGAAGATCGAGCTGCTTTGTTGAACGAAGACGTTGTTCATATCGGGGTGGGAGAATCTTTGGATGTCGGCCGACATCGATATGTGGTTGCATATCTCGGCCGGCTCGACAGTGGAACCGAAGCGTATACTCCCTTACCGACCTACGATCAGCGCACCCCGAAACCTCAATTGTCTTATACGCCGACGGCAAAAATGATCCTCATATCGACACCGAATCCGGACGGATCTATTATTCATAAAATTCAGGAGGGAGAAACTCTCTCCGAAATCGCTTATGCTTATCATACCGATTGGGATACTTTATCGAATCTGAACGATCTGGATCTTAAAAATCCGGTGATTATCGAAGGGCAGGATCTTTTGATTCGTCCGAAATTCACGCAAACACTGACTCCGACGGTTACGGAAACTCCGCGTCCCCCGACACGAACCCCGCGACCGACATTTACGACGGATTCGGCTGCGATAAAAGGACAACCGGTTGTCACTCCTCAACCTACCGAAACCGAATTAACCGAATGGAATGCTTCACAGATATTAATAAAAGTCAAACCTTATCGAAAAATGATCGGAATCATGCTGATCGTCATCAGCGCGTGTGGTTTAGTTTTCAGTTTTATTTTACGAAAACATGATCATTAGAAAGATTATTACGGAATATCTGTAATTGTCTCTTTCATAATTGACAAGGGCATGATTGTTGCACCATATCTGTTGTATGGAATCGACAAACAGAAATCATCACTCGCTTATTCTGCCCCTTATTGTTATTCTTTGCGGTCTGATTTTTCAGCTTCAGGCATCGGGAGTTCTCGGCAATTCGCAGGAAAATCTGCTCTCCAAATTCTGGCCGATTGTTATTATTGCAGCCGGATTGGACCTCTATTTTGATGGGAAGCGGCTTTTCGGAGCTGTTGTGCTTTCCTTCCTTGGGGTAGCGTTGATCCTTCTTAATTTAAACGGAAATACAAAAGCATGGGAAATCTTTATGACTTTTTGGCCTTTATTCCTGATCGTCTATGGATTTGATATGCTTTTTAGCGGAAAATCTCTGAGTTCCATTATTATTCCATTTATTGTTATCGGTGCAATTCTTTACGTTGCTTTTATCAATAAAGGTGAATTTTCTGTTTCAAGTCTTCAAGAGTCGTTT
>JALHEL010000186.1:2533-6749 GCA_022837205.1 Leptolinea sp. | reverse complement strand
GGTTCGACGGTGAGAATTCAGGAAGAAGATTTCGAGCCGGAAGAATATAAAATTGTCGGACCGCAGGAAGCGGATCCGCTGAACGGTTTAATTTCTTATCAGTCACCCATCGGATCGGCACTTTACCAACGGAAGGTAAATGATGTCGTGATCGCCGAAACGCCGAATGGAAAGATCAAATTTAAAATTCTCGAAATCAAATAATCAATCCGGTTACTCGAAAAAGAGCCTCCGTAAAATGCCGCAGGCTCTTTTTTGATTAGTTTATATCTTCCACACTTGGACGTCAAATGTCACTTTATTAAAGTAGCTTTTCTTATCGCTGCTTTCCGTTCCGTATTCCATATCCTTAATCGTTACGATCATCCTCAGATTTTGAGTCTTCACCTCATAATCTCGATTTCGTTCGATCAGATCGAATCTGCCCTTATTTTTCAATCGTTCCAACAATTCATCGTTGTTATAGGCATAATCACTCAACAAAAAATGAGTCGGAGTCTGAGAATCTTCCCGATCAAACAGCCAGATCTCAAAAGCCGTAACCGCTTTCGGGTCCGTATTGTTGATCGTTTCGGCAATTCCGATTCCGCATTCTCCGATGAATTTATCTCCTTCATCGAGAGAAAAAGTTTCATCGAAAAAATCATCGCCCAGTTTGTAAATCGTCTGATAGTGAATCAGCGGTTCATCCTCGGATGAAAGATCTTCCTTCGAAATCGTCTCGGAAGTTTCGTTTTTTCTACCGCTTTCGGGCTTAAACGAAAAATCCGAACCGATGTTTTTTTCTTCCGGATGAATATCCGGTTCGGTATCCGGAATTTGCACTTCTTCATCAGGTTTTTCCGAAATTGCGTCTTCCGGCTGCGAATCCTCAAAAGATTCAAGTTCGGAATCAAACCCGTCTTCATCAAAGAATTCGCTTCCCGATAAATGATCTTCCGAATTCCCAAGATTTTCTTCGGTTTCCGGCGATTCTTCGCCTTCTTTTTGAGTTATATTCACATTTTCGAATCCGTCTTCATCCGAAACATCACTTTCCTCAGGCGCATCGGACCGGGGTTTCGTTTGGATTAAGGTCTCCGAAGTATCCGAAGAATTGATTTCATCATTTTCTTCCCCCGTTTCATCTTCAACCCAGGCATCGGATAATTCGAATTCATTTGTCAAGATTCGATCGGCTTTTTTATATAGGTCTTCGTCTTCTTTCGTTTCTCTTGATCCGATCGGATGTCCTTTAATTTCTTTTCCGAGATCAAATTGATCATCCGTTTTAACCTTCCAAGACGGTTCTTTTTTATTTTGAAACCGAGCGAAAAACCGAGACGTTTTTTCTTTGACCGAACTGCTTTTGTTTGAAACCAAAAACAATACAATCGCTCCAACCAAAATCAATAAGATCAATAAGATGAAAATTTTTCCGATTAAGGAGACGCCACCGGACTCTTCTTGGCTAACCGGTTGATTTGTCTGTTCCGGAACAATTTCAGACCCTTCATAAAAAAGTGTCATATCCCCGACGACTCGGGAAAATTCAAATAAAGCCAACGGATCTGTCAAATCATCTTTTTTGAGTAATGCAATCAGAGAGGGAGCTTCCTCTCCGAGTTGTTTGTATCTCCACTTAGCCCGATCGGCGTTTTTTGTGAAGGCATAATCTTCAACCGTCATCCGAAGATAATCTTCTTTGAGAATTTGGTCGGCATTCTTAAAGCTGTTTGTTTGCTCAGCTCCGATTCCGCTGAGCAGTCCGATCAGAGCAAAACAAATCAGAAATCCGGCAATGATTCCCGTCCAAAAAGGATTTTGCTCAACAAATGCCTTGGCTTTTTCTTTCATCGGGACCTCCACATAGAACTGAATGGGTTCTTAAGCGTTTTTATTTACAAAGCTCTGCAACGATTCGTTATCCCAATTATATTTCCAAATTCGATCGTTTTTATTCGGAATCTTTATTTTCGACTTTCGTCTTGCATTCTATGCATTGTAGCGTATCCCGATTCATCTCCACCAACATCCCGCCGCAATTCGGACATTTCTGTTTTACCGGCTTTTTCCAAGAGGTAAATTGACATTCCGGATAGCCGCTGCATCCATAGAAAATCCTTCCGTTTTTAGAGCGACGAACAATCAGCTCTTTTCCGCATTTCGGACACGGAACATCCAATTTTTCCACTATCTGTTCCGTATAACGGCATTGCGGAAACCCGCTGCAAGAGATAAATTTTCCGTATTTGCCGTTTCGAATAACCAAGTCTTTTCTGCATTGCGGACATTTCCGACCGACTTTCTCCGGTTCCAACTGTGCTTTTGGCAATTCTTTCCGCGCTTGATTCAAAGCCGGCTCAAATTCCTTATAAAAATCTCCCACCACCGTTTGCCATTTTTTCTCCCCACCGGCTACATCATCCAATTCACCTTCCATCTGAGAGGTAAAACCGATGTTAACAACATTCGGAAAACTGTTTACGAGCAGATCGTTGACCAAAATCCCGGTTTCGGTCGGATAAAGACGCTTCGCCTCGCGAACGACATAACCTCGCGTTTGAATCGTCGAAAGGATCGAGGCATAAGTGGACGGTCGACCGATACCGTTCTCTTCAAGTGTCTTCACCAAAGTCGCTTCGGTATATCGTGCCGGAGGTTGCGTAAAATGTTGTTCGGGAATTGTATGAATACATTGCAGTTTCTGCCCGACAGCCAACCCTTCGGGAAATTTGGTGTTTTCCATTTCATCTACTACCAAATCCTCATCTTTGCTTTCCTCATAAACAGCCAAAAATCCTTGGAATTTCAGCTTTGATCCCGAGGAACGGAAAAGATAATCATGGGCATCTTTGGCGCTGACATCAATCGTCAGTGTATCATACAAAGCGTCCTCCATTTGAGAGGATACAAAACGCTGCCAAATCAGCTGATACAGCCGAAAAAGATCCCGATTGAGATAAGGCTTCATTTGTTCCGGGGTTCGGTTTACAGTGGTCGGACGAATTGCCTCATGAGCTTCCTGTGCCCGTTGTGTTTTTGTTTTATAAACCGGCGCTGTTTTGGGAACAAAGCCTGAACCATAGGTCTGCTGAATGTATTTCCGTGCTTCATTTTGGGCGATTTCGGAAATGTTGGTTGAATCGGTTCTCATATAGGTTATCAAACCGGCGGATCCTTCACTCCCGAGATCAATGCCCTCGTATAACTGTTGCGCCAGAGCCATGGTCCGATTGGCAGTTAATCCCAATCTTTTAGACGCTTCCTGTTGCAGAGTTGAAGTTGTAAACGGCGCGGATGGTTTCCGGTGCCGAACATTCTTCTTAATCGCATCGATCACATAATCGGCGGATTGAAGATGATTAAGATGGAACTGAACCTGCTCTTCATTATTTAATTCCGGATCGGCTTGATCGATCTTTACCAATCTGGAAAGGAAAGTGCCTTTAATATCTTGGGGTTGAAGTTCAACGGTTATCGTCCAATATTCACGAGGAACAAAATTTTCAATTTCCCGTTCCCGATCGACAATTAACTTTACTGCAACCGATTGAACACGCCCGGCGGATAAACGACGTTGAACTTTATTCCAAAGTAACGGACTTAAATTGTAACCGACCAATCTGTCCAAAATTCGACGAGCCTGTTGGGCATCAACCAGATCCATATTAATATCGCGTGGATTCTTAAAAGCTTCCGCAATCGCCGGTTTTGTAATTTCATGAAAGACGACTCTTTCCGTTTTTTTCGGATCAATATCCGCAGCCTCCAATAAGTGCCAGGCGATCGCTTCTCCTTCTCGATCAGGATCTGTTGCCAGATAAACTTCATCGCTGTTTTTTGCCAGCGTTGATAATTCCTTAACCAAAGCTCGCTTTTCATTGGGAACCCGATATTCCGGTGTAAAGCCATTTTCCACATCAACGGATAAAGTTGATTTTTTCAGATCACGGACATGACCGATCGAAGCTTTTACAATATATCCTTTTCCCAGAAAGTTTCCGACGGTTCGCGCTTTTGCCGGCGATTCCACGATAACCAGTTTCTGCCCGATCCCTCGGGTGGTATTTGTTCCGTTTTTCGAACCGTTTAATTTTTTAGGGTTTGGATCTTTCGAATGGGTTTTAGCAACAACTTTTTTTGAATTTGCTTTTTTGGCAGCTTTCGTTATTTGAGGCTTTTCCAACCCTTCATGAGCCGCTGTTTTTCCGATTAGACTGAGTTTTGAATTGCA
>JALHEL010000186.1:0-2485 GCA_022837205.1 Leptolinea sp. | reverse complement strand
TAAATTGTTTTTCTTTAAAAAATCGACAATCTCACGTACTCTTTGCGTTTCGGATCGCGGACAAACCAATACGGCTTTTTCCGTCTCGATGATGATCATATTCTTTACCCCAATGGATACAATCATTTTCTCTTTATTTTCGGAACACGCCAAAACTCCGTCGGAATCAATCGAATGAAATTTACAGTTTATGATGATATTCCCGTTTTCATCGGGAGGTATCACATCAAATAAAGATTCCCATGATCCGATATCATTCCACCCGAGATCGTAAGTCGGAAGAAAAACGACATCGGTTGTCTTTTCCAAAACACCATAATCGATGGTTGCCGGCTCAATTAATCGCCAGGTTTTCTCCATGGTATCGGTATAATCCGGCCGATCGATAGTCGCGTTGATTATATCCAACTTTTTTGAGAGATCCGGAAGAAACATCGCTATTTCATTCAAAATCCGCCGGCTTGACCAAACGAATATTCCCGCATTCCACCAGAATTTTCCTGATTGAACAAAATATTCCGCGGTTTCTTTATCCGGTTTTTCTCGAAATTGTCCGACATGGTACAAATCATAACCAACCGGTATTTTTTCTCCTTGTTCGATATATCCCATTCCGGTAGAAGGAAAGGACGGTTTCACCCCCAACGTCACTAAGTGTTGATCTTTTGCAGCCCGGTATCCATTCTCGAGTAAAGCTAAAAATTGTTTTTCATTCAGAACAAAATGATCGGACGGTATCACAGCCATGATTGAACCGGGCATTCTCTTTTCCAAGTGAATCGCCGCCAGTCCGATCACACTGGCAGTTCCCCGAGGCAAAGGTTCGATCAGATAATTTTCTTCCGGTATGTCATTACATTGTTGTTTCAGTTTCGCAGCCTGGTCTTCTGTGGTTACGACCAATATATTCTCAAAAGGTATTTTTTCCGTCAATCTGGAGACAGTCATTTGGAACATGGTCTCATCTTTCGCAAATTTTAACATTTGTTTGGGATGATCTTTTGTGGAAAGCGGCCAGAGACGCGTTCCTCCGCCACCTGCCATAATCACGGCATAAAAGTCATTTTCCATTTTCCCTCCGTTGTCTGTTTTCCTATCCGGCTTGAAATTCTTATGAATAATGCCATTGAATCCGTCTTTTATCAAGGCTTAATCAGAATTTCACTCCAATGAAGAAATTCTCATTCATTTTTGTTCAATATGAAATATTAAAAAAGGGATAAATATTTTCGGTAAGTCTGCGGGGCTGTCTCCTGCACAAATCCCTTCAATTCCAACATGGTTAATATCGATGAAGCCTTTCCTGCGGTAAGTCCCAATCGTCTTGAAATTTCATCGACATGCAGCGCTTCGACATCGATTAAATCCAAGATTTTCTGTTCCAACGGATCCTCAAACGATATCTGGATTTTTTTATTTAGAGCGACCGGATTGACGGATTCATAAGATTCAATGAACTCCAACAATTCCTCTTTCTGAAGTAAAGGTCGGGCACCGTCCCGGATCAGGCGGTTTGTTCCGATCGACTGCGGTGCATTTAAGTTCCCCGGTAACACGAATACTTCGCGCCCCTGTTCGGCGGCAAAACGTGCCGTAATCAAGGAACCGGATTTCTCCCCCGCTTCGATAATAATACATGCGCTGCACATTCCGGAAATGATCCGGTTCCGCGGAGGAAAATTCGTCCGTTCCGGAGCCGTTCCGGGTGGATAATCGCTGATTAAAGCACCGGATTCCGTTATGTTCTTGGCTAAAAGCCTGTGTTCCGGAGGATAAATTACATCCACACCGGAGCCGAGAACAGCCGCTGTTTCACCGCCGCAGTTCAAAGCAGCCTGATGAGCGACACTATCAATCCCGCGCGCCAATCCAGAAACGATGACGACTCCACGGGATGCCAAAAAAGCGCTGATCTCTCGTGCCATTTCGCTTCCGTAAGCAGTCATTCTTCGGGTACCGACGATCGCAATGCATTTTTTATCCTGTTCCGGCAGTGTCCCTTTAAAATAGAGAACAGGCGGAGGCGTCGCAATGAGTTTCAAGAGAGCGGGATAATTGTCATCCATTCGGGTTACAACCGATATCCCCGATCTTTGAATTTTGTTCAACAGGTCTTCCGGAGTATTTTTTTCACGAAAATCAAGAATTGCTTTGATTTGTCGTTCATGCACTCCTGCGGCTGCCAACTCAATTGGCGTTGCATTCCAGGCCGCTTCGAGTGATGAAAAGTAATTTAATAAAAGTTGAAAACGAACCGAACCAAAACCTTTAATATGATTGAATGCCACCCAATAAGCCAATTGGTCGGGCATTTTGATTTATATCCATTCCGGCAGATTAACTACCATTTTCTTTTCTTCAAGATTGATTTCCCGAATCACTTCCGGAATGCCGGCAGCCAGCACTTCTGTTTGATCCTCTTTTTCGATGACATATACATCGTTTGCACCGGTCTCCAAAATTTCCTTCACTTTACCGATCCGCG
>JALHEL010000185.1:784-5003 GCA_022837205.1 Leptolinea sp. | reverse complement strand
CCATTTTATGGATCGCATTCGGAGCCTGGCGGGGGAAAAACGCTTTGCGGAAATCGAGAGCCGAAATAATTTTCCGATTGGAGCCGGCATCGCTTCCTCGGCTGCTGCTTTTGCCGCTTTAGCATTAGCCGGAAGTGCGGCCGCCGGGCTACATCTCAACGAGACGGAACTTTCCCGTTTGGCACGGTTGGGCTCCGGATCAGCCTGTCGTTCGATCCCCCCCGGTTTCTGTGAATGGCTGGCGGGCGATTCCGATGAAGAATCGATCGCTGTTTCCATTGCACCGCCCGATTATTGGGCTTTAACCGACATTATCGCGGTTGTTTCCGCTCGGCATAAGGAAGTGGGTTCCAGTATGGGGCATCAACGGGCGATGACCAGCCCGTATCAAGCGATTCGGGTGGCAACAGCTCCGGAAAGATTACTGGAATGCCGGACAGCTATATTAAAAAGGGATTTTGATCGGCTGGCATCGATCAGTGAAAAAGATAGCACTATGATGCACGGGGTCATGATGACACAGGAACCGCCGTTATTTTATTGGGAACCCGCCTCATTAAAGATTATGAAAAATATTATGCAGTGGCGCAGAGAAGGGATTCCCTGTTTCTTCACTTTGGATGCCGGTCCCAATGTTCATGTTTTGTGCCCGGAGGAGGTTGAAAAGGAATTGAAGGAGCGCTTGGGAAAACTTTCAGAAGTAGAAAATCTGCTGTCATCCGGTCCCGGGGATGCGGCTCACCTTGCGGATTGATCCGAATGAAAACGGACTTTTGAATCCAATGGATCAAATCATTAATCTGATACTTCCCATTCTGATTGTAGTGCTTGCCGGCTATTGCGCAGCCCGTTTCCATATCCTTGACAAAGGGACCGGAAATGTTTTATGCCAATATCTTTTTTATTTTTCACTGCCGTTTCTGACTTTTACCAATATTTATCGGGCCGGACTTGATAACCTGCTGAACGGCCGGTTTATCCTGACCGCCATTCTGACGATCTTCGGGATTATTCTGCTTGCTTATTTCGTTTTTCGCTTTCTTTTCCAATCGGAAGGCCAAAATTTAATCATGATGATTTTCGGTAGTTTTTACGTAAACGCAACTTATGTGGGAGTTCCGGTTGCGTCGATGATTCTTTCTTCGGTTGTCCCCCCTTTGATTATCCTGATGATCCAAGCTTCCTTCTTTTTTCCGCTGACGGTTTTTCTGATGGACGTAAACAGCGGTAAGCAAAGTCGCATCAATTTCAAAGACTCCCTCTTATTGTTGGTTCGGAATCCCATATTGGTGGCGACGCTGATCGCCATTGTTCTCCTCGTGTTTCAAATTCGGGTTCCTCAATTTGTTTTGACGACTACCGAATTGTTTGGGAAACCGGCTGCCGCCACCGGATTGTTTGCGCTGGGGTTCACTTGCTACTTACCGGCAGACCAAAAAATTACAAAACCAGAAATTCGGCGGGCGTTGACGGTGACTCTTTTCAAGACATTCCTTCAACCGCTGCTTGCTTGGTCGATCGGAAGATTTGTTTTTCATTTGGACTCTTGGTGGCTGACAGCGATCGTCGTTTGTGCGATGCTCCCGACCGCTGTGAACCATTTTATTGTCAGCCAAAAATACCGTTGCAGCGAAAACGAATCCAAACTGATCATTTTGTTCACCACCTTCGGTTTTACAATCATGGTCAGTTTATTCCTGTACTTCTCAGCCGGTTTCTGATTCCGATCAAAATGAAAGAAGATGCCGGAATTCGGTTTATAATCCCTTTCGAATCGATCGGGGAAGGAGGCAAAATATGACGATTAAAATATTGGCAGATGATGTTATCTCAAAGATAGCAGCCGGTGAAGTGATTGAGCGTCCTGCCTCCGTGGTGAAGGAACTGATCGAAAATGCCATCGATGCCGGTGCAAACGAGATTTCGATCCGGGTGGAAGATTCCGGCAAAAAACTGATCGAAGTCAGCGATAATGGTTGTGGAATGAATGCCGAAGATCTGCGCAATGCGATCCAGAGGCATGCCACGAGCAAGTTACGTGATGCGGATGATCTTTTCCATATTCACACCTTAGGATTCCGCGGTGAAGCGTTGGCAGCAGCCGGATCCGTTTCCAGAATGACGATTCGTTCACGAATGGTTTCGGATTTAAACGGGCAAAAAATTACGGTGGACAGCGGAAACATCCTCGGATTGAAGCAGGAAAGTATGCCGGCAGGAACGATCGTCAGCGTAGAAAATCTTTTCTGTAACGTTCCGGCAAGGTTGAAGTTCTTAAAAAGCGATACAACTGAAAAAAATCAAATCGATACGTTGGTATCACGATATGCAATGGCATACCCATCGATCCACTGGCAATATACTCATAATCAGCGGCCGGTGTTGGCGACGTCCGGGAACGGAAAAGCGCGCGAGGTGCTCGCCTCGATCTACGGCATCGATGTTGCCCGGCAATTATTGGATGTCGATCTTGAAGAGGACAATATCCATATCAGCGGTTTTATCAGTCCGGTGGCATTGACCCGTTCCAACCGCCGGGAGATGATTTTCTTTGTAAACGGCCGTTGGATTCAGGATATCCAATTGAATTCTGCCGTTATGCGGGCTTATCAATCGTTGATCATGGTCGGTCGCTATCCGATTGTTATTTTGTCGATTGAGATGGATCCGGAAGAGATTGATGTAAATGTTCATCCTTCCAAGGCTGAAATCCGTTTTCGTTCCGCGGACAAGGTGATCTCGGCGGTTCATCGTTCCGTTCGATTCGGGTTGGTGTCCCAGTCACCTGTGCCGGAATTAAGCAAGCCCATTCAATGGCAAACATGGGCGGAGAATCGGAGTTTGACACCAAATGTCTCTTCGGCGGTTTCTCATCCCGCAGATGAAGAAGAGAATACTGATATCGGGTTTCCTCAAGCGGATCCGAATTCCCGAACTTTTCGGCAGGAGAACTTTGTTTCACCGGCCGGTGCTGCTTCCCGATTTCCGATCTTGCGTTGGATCGGTCAGATCGGCGGAACGTATATTCTGGCTGAAGGACCGGATGGGTTGTACTTGATTGATCAACACGCCGCGCATGAGAGAGTCCTTTTTGAAGAATTGTTGAATCGCCCGCGGGATGAATCCATCTCGCAGATTTTATTGGATCCGGAAGTGGTTCAACTTCCGCCGTGGCAAGCCGACCTTTTGGAAAAGAATATTCCGATTCTCGAAAAATTGGGTTTTGAAATAGAGCCGTTCGGACCTTCGGCTTTCCGTATCATTGCGATTCCGTCGATCTTTAAAAAAGGGAACCCGGCGGCCGCGATCCGATCGGTGGTTGAGGATTTCGAAGAAGACGAGGAGCCCTTAAAAGCGGAAATCGAAAATCTGATCGCCGCACGAGTCTGTAAAAGCATGGCTGTCAAGGGCGGGCAAATCTTATCCGATGAAGAACAGCGGGCTTTAATTCGGGATTTGGAAAACTGCCAGAACCCGCGGACCTGTCCGCATGGTCGTCCGACCATGATTCATCTGAGCATTAACCTGTTGGAACAGCAATTCGGAAGAAAAGGTAAAATATAGTTAAGTACATTTATCCACGCCACTCGAAATTGCAAATTATTTTCTGTCAAGGGTTCGGGAGGAAGGAGAAGGAGAATGATGATGCAAATTGTGACGGATAGTGGTTGTGACCTTTCAGATGAACAAAAAAGAGGTCTGCCGATTCATGTAGTTCCGTTGGGCTTGGTATTGAACGGGGTTTCTTATGATAAGAATCATCCTATTACTCCCGCTGAATTCTATCAAAAAATGGTGGAGACGGATGTTTATCCGAATACATCACAAGCTTCCGCGGGAGATTTTGCGGATGTATATCGTGAGCTATCCGCAAACGGGGAAGAAATATTATCCATTCATATTTCATCCGGTCTGAGCGGGACACTCAATTCGGCCAAAGTGGGCGGAGCGCTGGTTCCCAATGCAAAAATCACCTATTGGGACTCGAAGACTCTTTCGTCAGGGCTGGGATGGCAGGTTCAAGCCGCGGCGTTGGCGATCAAAAAAGGGTGGTCGTTGGATAAGATTTTGGAAAGGTTGGCACTCATTCGCGATCAGGTCGACGGGATGTTTACGTTAAAAGAAATGCGTTACCTGATTCACGGCGGTCGCGTCAGTCATCTGGAAGGATTAATGGCTCAGGTTCTGAACGTGAAACCGATCATCGCGGTGGAACATG
>JALHEL010000185.1:0-735 GCA_022837205.1 Leptolinea sp. | reverse complement strand
AATTTCAAACGGGCTTTGGCGCAGATTGTCGAAATTAATTATGAGAAGTTCAAAAACGAGAAAGTGCGCGCTCAAATTGTTCATGGGATCAATCCGGAAGGTGTGGAATATCTGAAGGAAAAATTACAAGAAAAGTTGGACGTTGTTTTTGAAGAGGTCTTGCCGGTCAGTCCGGTTTTGGGAGCACACACCGGGCCGACTTTGACAGGGTTGATTATCGGTCCGATGAGTTTATTCGCCGATCTGATCTAAGACGGACGGCGGAAAGCGGGAATCAAAAGAAAAAGCGCCGGATTGATTTCGGCGCCTTTTTATAAGTAATAAGGACTTAATGAATAGCAGGATGAAACCGGAACCGTTCGATCGAACCCGTTTTTTGGAGTTTCTCGAAAAAGAATGTGGCATTCTACCCGGTGATGCGGTGTTGGTTGGAGTTTCGGGTGGAGCTGACAGCCTTTTCCTGCTTTGGCATCTGCATGAAAACGGCTTTCGAACGACTGCCGCCACCTTCAATCATCAATTGCGGCCTTCCGCAGCGGATGAAGCGGAATTTGTGCGCCGGACCTGTATTGAGTGGTCCGTTCCGTTTCTCGGCGGGACACAAGATGTCATGTCTTATGCCCGACAGCGAAATTTGTCAACGGAAGAAGCGGCCAGAGAATGCCGCTATCGATTTCTGTTTGCTGAGGCTGAAAAAATCGGAGCCGCGGCGGTGGCAACCGGTCATCATGCCGA
>JALHEL010000184.1 GCA_022837205.1 Leptolinea sp. | reverse complement strand
AATGGAGCCTGGAAAACAAATCAACCCCATGATATCTCTTTAAAGGACGGAGGAACTACGGGTGTTATCGTATAAAGACAATTTTTTGAAATAATACTTCCTTAATGAATAAAAAAGTTTTTTATACATTAATATCCCACTCTGATACATATTGCTTCAATCGATTTTTTGTTCAAATGATTGAATTGGCCATTTCTTCGGAAAAGGGCGTTTTTTCGAAAATTAGCGATTAAAAAAAATTCGAATTTAAGACAGAACCGGTAAAATAATTGATTTACTTTTAAGCGCTTTTCGTGAAGGAACAAAAAGTCTATTCTGGATAGGGAAAATATTCATTTTAATCATGTGGTTCTCCTAAAATCCTCAAACAGTCCGGGAAAACACGATTAAATGTTTCACGTGAAACATTTCTGTTATACTTTTGGAGGAGAAATGAATGCCTCTTATATCCGCTCAAAAATTGTCAAAATCTTTCGGCGCTGAAGATATTTTTTCAGAAATAACCCTTTCCATTCCGAGAGGTGCGAAAATTGGCCTTGTCGGACCGAACGGTTCCGGTAAATCAACTTTATTGCAAATATTAATGGGGATTACTCCCTCTGATTCCGGATCTGTCCAACGGGCAAAAAAAATAACGATCGGTTATTTGCCACAAAATTTTGAGGCTGAATTCGAGAAATCACCGTATCAGGAATGTTTGTCCGTTTTTTCGGATTTAATTCTGATGAAAAGCAAACTGAACCAAATGGAACAGGATTTAGCAAACGGGAATAATGTTTCGGAGCTATTATCAAGTTATGGTAATCTTCAAAATACTTTCGAAAGCCGTGGCGGATACGTTTTCGAAACAAGAATCCATCAGGTTTTACAAGGGCTCGGTTTTTCAAAAAGTGAAGAAAATCGCCCTTGGTATCAGCTTTCCGGAGGCCAAAAAACACGGGCATATTTGGCAAAAATATTATTAATGAATCCCGATCTTTTGATTTTAGATGAGCCGACCAACCATTTGGATATTAATGCCATAGAGTGGCTCGAATCTTTTCTGAAAGAATATAAAGGAGGAGCCTTAATTGTTTCCCATGACCGGTACTTCTTAAATCAAACAGTGGAAGTCATTTGGGAATTGGATTCTTCTTTTGAAATCTATCATGGGAATTATGATGCCTATCTGCAACAAAGGCAGGCTCGATATGAACGCCAAAAAGCTGAATTTGAAAGTCAACAAGAATTTATTGCAAAAGAGGAAGAATATATTCGCCGAAACATCGAAGGCCAAAATACAAGGCAGGCACAAGGACGGCGAACACGTTTGGAAAGATTGCTGGAAGAATCGAAAATAACGAATCCGATCTTGCATCGGAAAATTCAAACAAATCTTTCGTCAAGTATCCGATCCGGAGATATTGTTCTCAGAACAAAAAATCTTGAAATCGGTTATTTGGATGATCATAAAAAATTGATATCCATTCCCGATGTGGTGTTGCAACGCGGTGAGTGTGTCGCCATTCTCGGTCCGAACGGTGTGGGAAAAAGTACTTTTATCAAAACCATCTTAAATGAGATTCCTCCATTAGCCGGTGAGGTGGAAATGGGGGCTAATTTAAAAGTAGGTTATTTTGCACAGGCTCATGAAAAATTAAATCCGAAAGCGACGCTTATGGACGAAATATCCGCAGCGGCTCCGCAAATGTTGCCTGCCGAGATCCGATCTTATCTGGCTCGATTTTTATTTACCGGTGATGATGTTTTTAAAACAACCGAGACGTTATCCGGCGGTGAGCGCGGTCGACTCGCTTTGGCAATTTTAGCTCTTCAAAATGCGAATTTGCTGTTGCTTGACGAGCCGATGAATCACTTGGATCTCGAAGCTCAGGAGACGTTACAAGCATTATTAAAGGATTTTAATGGGACGATTCTTCTCGTTTCCCATGATCGATACTTAGTAGATGCTATCGCGACTCAAATTTGGGAAGTGAACCCCGATAAAAAAACGTTGGAAATATTTCGTGGAAATTATTCGGGATATAAGGAATATCAAAAGAAATCCGGGATCAGCGAATTAAAAGATCTAATTGATTCAACGGAAAGGAAATCTCCTGAGATAAGAGAAAATCCTCCCTTGCAAAAGTTGTCAAATAATGAGATATTTAGAAGGCAGAAAAAAAAGGAAGAACTGGAAAAAAGGATTTCGGTCTTGGAAAAAATGCTCAACGAAATTTCTCAACAAATGGTTTCTCAAAAAGAAGATCATCAAAAAATCGCAGAGCTGGGAATTCGGTATAATTCCATAGAAATTGAATTGAATTCCGTCATGGAGGAGTGGGCTGAAATCGATTGATTAAAGTCGATTCAAAAAGGAAAAAATATGTACTTATCTGTGATTGCTCCGGTTTATAACGAACATGACAATATTCCTTTATTGTATGAAGAAATGGTGAAGGCATTAAAGGATTTTGATAAAGAATGGGAATTCATCCTGGTTGATGACGGTTCCGTAGACGGCAGTTTTGAGGAATTAACAAGGATGGCTGAAAAAGATCCCGCACATGTAAAAGTGATCGGTTTGCGCAGGAATTTTGGACAGACAGCTGCCATCGCCGCAGGTGTTGATTATTCAACCGGAGAGATAATTATCTTGATTGACGCCGATTTACAAAATGATCCTGCCGATATTCCGATGATGCTCGGAAAAATCGATGAGGGATATGATCTGGTCAGCGGCTGGCGAAAAAGCCGCCAGGATAATTTATCCAGGAAAATTCCTTCCGTCATCGCCAATAAAATCATCGGTCATGTAACCGGAGTTCCTCTTCATGACTATGGTTGCACTTTGAAAGCCTATCGACGCGAAGTGATTACCGGATTCCGATTGTACGGAGAAATGCATCGTTTTATTCCGGCTTATGCCAATACGGTCGGGGCAAGAATTATCGAAGTCGAAGTCAAACATCATCCGCGCCGGTTCGGGAAACCGAAATACGGATTGGAACGAACAGCAAAAGTAATTCTGGACTTATTTACGGTTAAGTTTTTATCTTCTTATTCCGATAAGCCGATTTATCTGTTCGGGGGATCGGGATTATTCTTAACGATCATCGGCGGGTTGTTGCTGCTGTTTTTGGCTGTCCGTCGATTGGGCTGGGGCGTTTCCGTACTGGCATCTCCCCTGTTCACTTTCAGTATCATGATTTTTATTTTAGGCTTTCAATTGATTATGATGGGATTATTGGCTGAAATGCTCACCCGATCATATTATGAATCGCAGGGAAAACGCACTTATACGGTTAAAAAGTTGATTAATTTCAAATCCGATAAATGAAAATCTTAACCGTTATTCATGAATTTCCACCGATCGGTGGAGGCGGGGGGTTGATTGCCCGCGATCTGGCTTGTGCATTGGTTCAAGACGGAAATGAGGTTCGGGTTATCACAGCTCAGTTCGGAGATTTACCTGATCGGGAAGTCCTGGACGGCGTCGAAATTATCCGATTAAAATCTCATCGTAAGGAAGCATACCGGGCAAAACTGCTGCCGATGGCTTCTTTTATTTTGGCTGCTTCCCGTTATTGTGTTTATCAAATGAAGGATTTTTCGCCGGATATTATCCATGCGCATTTTGCGGTACCCGGCGGCCCGCCGGCAAAGTTTATATCGGGGAAAAAACATGTTCCCTACGTTTTAACGATTCATCTGGGGGATATTCCCGACGCATCTCCTGAAAAAACCGGTAAATGGTTTAAATTCATTTATCCTTTTACACATACCTTTTGGAAGCATGCTTCCGCAATCGTAGCGGTCAGTGAGTTCTCGAAAAGAATGGCACAGCGAAAATATCCGGTGGAAATACAGGTCATTCCGAACGGAATTGACTATGATCAAGTTCGAATCGAACGAATTGAACCTCATTCGGTTCCCGAGATTGTGTTTGCCGGAAGATTCGTTCCCCAGAAAAATTTGGAACAGCTGGTTAAAGTCTGCGCCGCGATAAAAGATTTGAATTGGCATTGTATGTTGATCGGCGATGGACAGGATCGCGAGAAAATCGAAGAGCTGATCAAACGATTGAATTTACAGAACAAAATTTCTATAACGGGATGGGTAGCACCCGAGCGCGTTACGGAAATATTTAAACAAAGCGATATCCTGTTTCTTCCCTCCCGATCGGAAGGCTTACCCGTTTCCGGAATACAGGCTATGACCTGCGGATTGGCTTTGGTATTAAGTAA
>JALHEL010000183.1 GCA_022837205.1 Leptolinea sp. | reverse complement strand
GCTGCAAGGCTTTTATTTTTTCGGAAGACGGTTTCTTTTGTTCTTCGGTTGTTTTTTCGGCCATAATTAAGTTTTTAATAATTGATTATTTTTCTGAACGGAATACAAATTCACTGACAAAGATAGCAAAATTTTATTTTACCACTTCCAGTTTGGCAAATTTCAGCAACAGTGATTTTACACCTTTTTCTCCAAAATCGATGGATGCTTTCTCGTTCCCGTTGGAGATGCTGGTTTCCAATACTTTCCCAATCCCGAAAAGCTGGTGTTTTACCATAGTTCCCACAGGAAACGAAGAATTATCGGTAATGATTTTTTCGTCCGACGACTGATCTAATTTTTTCAGTTTTCGTGGAGCGAAATGTGTTGTTTGCGCTTCCGAATAAGTTTCTTTTTCGTTCGTTTCCGAGTAAAAACGATTTCGTTCATTTTCCACTTCATCATCCCAATTCATATATTTCTTTTTCTGAAAAGCCGGTTCTTTTTCTTGAGAAAATTCCAGAAACTGTGGATCTATGTCTTTGATAAACCTACTGGGAGTGCAAAAGTTGGTTTTTCCGTTTCTAAATCTCGATTTGGCATAGCTGATAAAGCAGCGTTCCTTTGCCCTGGTGATGGCCACGTAAAATAAACGACGCTCTTCTTCCAATTCCCGCTCATTGGTTATTCTGAACATCGACGGAAAAAGTTCTTCTTCCATGCCAACAATAAATACAGCTTTAAATTCCAGCCCTTTGGCAGCATGAACCGTCATAAGGGTAACTTTGTCGCTCATACTGTCTTTGTCGGTATCCTGATCGGTCAATAACGATACATCCGATAAAAAATCCGAAAGAATAGGCAAACTTTCCCCTTCTTCCTGCTTGTTTTCGCAAAATTCGTGTATGGCTTTCAGAAATTCTTCGATATTTTCTTTTCGGCTGATACTTTCAGTGGAATGATCAAAATTTGCCTCATTTAAGAGTCCTGTATTTTTAACAATATCAACGGCTAATTCGTAGGCATTTTTAATTTCCACCTCTTTGGAAAAAGTTTCTATCATGTTGTGAAAATCATTCAATTTCGAAGCTGTTCCGGCATTAACCGGTACGTTATATTTGTTCAGATTTGTAAGAACTTCCCATATCCCGACATTATTATTTTGGGCACATTCCACCAGTTTTCCCACTGTGGTTTCGCCAATGCCTCGTGCGGGAAAATTAATAATTCTTTTCAATGCTTCTTCATCATTCTGATTACATACCAGCCGGCAATAAGCTATCACATCTTTTATTTCCTTTCGCTGATAAAACGACAAGCCTCCGTATATTCGATACGGAATACCCTGTTTCCGGAAAGTTTCTTCCAAAATTCGCGATTGTGCATTGGTCCGGTACAACACAGCCATGTCGGCATACCGGTAATTGTTGGAAGCATACAGTTCCAAAATATGTTCGGCAACTGTCATGCCCTCTTCATAATCTGTGAAAACACTCAACAACTTTATGGGATGACCGATTTCTTTTTCCGAAAAAATGGTTTTCTGAATTTGCGCTCTGTTTTTGTCGATCAGGCTATTGGCCGCATTGACGATGGTTTGTGTAGATCGATAATTCTGTTCGAGTTTAAAGATACGGGCATCGTGATAAGCATTTCTGAATTGCAGAATGTTGTCGATATTGGCCCCGCGAAATGAATAAATGCTTTGCGCATCGTCGCCCACTACACATATTCTTTCGTGGTGCTCAGCCAGTTTTTTTATTATCAGATATTGGGCAAAGTTGGTATCCTGATATTCGTCAACCAAAATAAATTGAAACAATTGCTGATATTTTTCCAATACTTCCGGATGATTCCGAAAAAGCACGTTGGTCTGAAGCAATAAATCGTCGAAATCCATTGCATCAGCCTGTTTGCATCGATTGCAATAGGTTTGATAAATTTCGCTCAGGAGAGGAATGCGGCTTTGCCTGTCGTTTTTAATAAAATCGATGTTCACAGCATAGGCTTCCGGTGTAATCAGGTTATTCTTTGCGGTAGAAATGCGCGATTGAATCAGTCCGGGAGGATAAACTTTCGTATCCAGATTGCGTTCTTTGAGAATACTTTTTATTAAACTTGAAGAATCGGACGAGTCATAGATGGTGAAATTTTTAGAGTATCCGGTATATTGTGCTTCGTTACGCAAAATTCTCGAGAAAATAGAATGAAAAGTTCCCATCCACAAGTACCGGGCAGTTCTTTCTCCAACAATTTGAGCAATTCGTTCTTTCATTTCACGGGCCGCTTTGTTGGTAAAAGTTAATGCCAAAATGGACGAAGGAGGAAAACCTTTGGTGAGTAAATAGGCGATTTTGTATGTTAATACGCGCGTTTTCCCCGACCCTGCACCGGCAATTACCAGCGAAGCTCCGTCAATATATTCTACTGCTTGCCGCTGACTTTCGTTCAAATCGTTTAAAAAATTGAAATTCATAGATTTGTTCTTTCACCTGTTTTTGAAAAAAAAATTCAAATTTTACCGGTTTTGTTTATGCAAAGTTAGCAAATTGAATCGGTTTTTAAAGACAATTTTTATTTACGTCCATTGCTTTTACATTGAAAAGATTATCTTTGCAGTGTTGTAAAAGCTTGATGATTTGAGCAATTGTTTGTTTAGACGTATATAAGGTAGTTGTAGGATATGTTTGTTTTAAAAAAATATTTTTACCTGAAATTATGAAAAAGCTCTCTTATTTTATTCTGAAATGCTTTGGTTGGGAAGCAATTGTTTGCGGTGAAATACCTCAAAAAAGCGTGATTTGTTTTGCACCACACACAAGTAATCTTGATTTTATAATCGGTAAACTTTTTTCGTGGTCTATTGGCAGGCAATTTTCGTTTCTGATGAAAAAATCTTGGTTCGTTTTTCCATTGGGTTATTTTCTGAAAGCCGCTGGTGGTATTCCTGTCGATCGTTCCAAAAGCAATGCCACAGTGCAGCAAATGATTGAAGCGTTTGCAACGCACAAATGTTTTCATTTGGCTATAGCTCCCGAAGGTACCAGAAGCTGGGTGTCCCGTTGGAAAAAGGGTTTTTACCATATTGCTTCCGGAGCTGATGTCCCTATCGAATTAGCTTACATCGACTATGAAAAAAAACAAATCGGGATTAGAAAGTTGCTTTATCCTTCAGCTAATATTTCTTCCGACTTGTATGAAATTCAGCAATTTTATCAAAATATTTCTCCCCGTTATCCTGAAAAATTTAATTCGGTTATTTTTTAAAAAAAAATTGAATCAGGTGAATTTTTTTAAAGTTATAAAAACATGAAGATCACGCTTATTCAAGATGTTATTGCTTGGTCGGACAAACAGGCCAATTTTAACAGAATAAACAAACAGTTGGAAGCCTTGCAAGGGAAAACCGATTTGGTGGTATTGCCCGAAATGTTTTCGACCGGTTTCTGTACCGATCGTCTTGATCTGGCAGAGGAAGGGAATGGTGAAACGCTTCAGGCACTTTCTTCCTGGTCAAAAAAATTTGGATTTGCCCTGACCGGAAGTTTTATAGCTCGAGAAAACGATTTGTATTACAATCGAAGTTTTTTTGTTTTTCCTGATGGCAAAATTCAAACTGCCGACAAACGCCATTTGTTCCGACATGGTGGGGAGCACCAATATTTTTCTGCCGGCAAGCGTCATTTGTTGGTGAATTATCAAGATTGGAAAATCTGTGTGTTGGTTTGTTACGATGTGCGTTTTCCGGTGTGGTCGAGGAATGTGGATAATCGTTACGACTTGCTGATTTATCCTGCCAATTTTCCTTCCAAACGAATTCGCGATTGGGATATTTTGTTGCAAGCGAGAGCAATTGAAAATCAGGCGTATGTGTGTGGTTTAAATCGTATTGGAACCGATGGATTGGGCATCGATTATAACGGACATTCTGTGTTGGTCGATTTCAAAGGCCGCCCTTTACTCACGTTTCCCGAAAATACTTCTGACATAAAAACGGCAGAAATATCGCTTGAACCTCTTCAAATTTACCGCCAGCATTTCCCTGTATGGATGGATGCCGATCGCTTTGAAATAATTGAATAATAATGATTTTTTTAATTTGTTTTGAATAATTAAAATTATTGTATAAATTTGTCAGGGTTATGGTAAAGTAAAGCCAAAATTAATGGAAACAAGATAATGAAACAATGGCCTTAAAATGGTTGATGATGAGAATAAACGTGAAATGGCTTTCTGACGCCATAAGTAAAAAAAT
>JALHEL010000596.1 GCA_022837205.1 Leptolinea sp. | reverse complement strand
AAGGGCTGTTTTATGAATCTCGGCATTGGGCGGTGTGGCGGTAATGCCGCAAAGAATAATTTCCTCCACCCGAAAAGCATCGCCTGTACGAAAAACCGAACCGATGTTATGCCGGCTACGCACATTATCCAACACCACTACCAACGGGATTTTCTTTGCCTCCCGGAACTCTTCAATAGTTATCCTGTTGAGTTCTTCAACTTTGAGCTTTCGTCGTTTCATATTATATTTCTGGAATGGTTGAAGAGGCTACTATTCGTTGAATATAAACATAATGACCATAGACAGAATATATAATTGCCATTTTTTTGTAATTGATACGACGTACCTTGCTGTCGAATTGCATAAAAAAAGAAGCTGTTTGCAAGCGATATATCTCAGGGGATTGAGAAAGAGATTGTATCGTCCTTTCTAATCCATTGATATATCTGGTAGCGGTAAGTTCACTTTTATATTCAGTTACTATAAAATCGAATAAATTATCAATGTCTGATGCAGCTTCCTCAGAAACAACGACATGAAACTTTTTCATTTTTTTGAGTAATGCTCTTTCACTTTTTTCCGCATGGGACCGCTTATATCTATCCTGGCAATAACTATTGACATACTATTGAATTTGAGAGTTTTTTACAAATTTAGCTGATTTTATTTGAAACGTCAAAAAAAAATCACCTATTTCAATACGGCCCGTAAAGCAAACCAGAGATGATGCAGGAACGTTGACACCTGTCCGTAATGCTTCACCATTATCCGGTAACGTTCCTTAAGCGAAGCCTTCCGGTTGGCCGTAGTCACTCCTTCGTTCAGGTAATTAATCAGCGTAAGGTGCGTATTGTGAATGCGACGGGCTTTTTTTATCATCCGGATACACCAGTCGAAATCGGATGAGAAGCGGTAGGAGAGGTCATACGGCTCCGCCAGTTCCCGCTTTACCATAAAAGCCTGATGGCACACCACCATTCCCTGTTTAAAACTTTTCCAGGAGAGGGTCTCGGGCGCGCTTAGCCGGCGCATGAAGAGGAATTTCCCGCTATCGTCCACAATAGCCGTTTCGCCGTATATGATATC
>JALHEL010000182.1 GCA_022837205.1 Leptolinea sp. | reverse complement strand
GATATTAACAATTTTCTTTCCTGGATGGAAAACGAACGGAAAGTCCCCTGCAGTCCCAAGACGTATTCCCGCCGTGTCACTTCGATTAAATCCTTTTACAAATGGCTGAAAACCTTTGGCGTCATTTCGGACGATCCTGCTGAAAAAGTGATCCAAAAATCGGTTTTAAGCCCACTGCCAGAGATCTTAACATCTGCAGAATATCAAGCGGTTTTGGATGCGGCAAACGAATTCCGTTTCGGCAAAAAACCAGATCCACGGCCAATGGCATTGGTCCAATTATTATTGGCAACTGGAATTAAGAAAAACGAGACTTTAGGAATCTCTCCGAATCATATTGATTTGGAAGATCCGGATCATCCGGTCCTTTACATTCGTTATGACTCGCCCGCGAATCGATACAAAGAGCGAAAAATCGATTTGCCGATTGATTGGATTCCAGTTTACGAAGAACATATCCAACAATATCCGCCGACAAAACGAGTTTTTGATTTTTCTGCTCGCCGGCTCGAATATATTTTGGAGGATATCGGAAAATCTGCAGGCTTGAAAAAGCATTTATCTTTCAACATGTGTCGTTGGACAAGCGCGGTGCATGATTATTACTCAAATATGGACCCCGAAGCGATCCGCATCAAATTGGGCGTCTCAAAAATCCAATGGCGAGAAATTTTTATGAAATTGAAAGAGCTGCGAGATCAATATGCGCCTCCACCACAAAAAACAGTCGAAGCTTAAGAATCATAAAGAGAAAAAGGTCGGTTTCCAATTCGGGAATCGGCTTTTTTTATACCGGTTTTCCGGTGAAATAGCGCTTATTCAGTCAAAACAGCTTGAATGTACAAAACTTCGACGGTTTCCGGAGTGATTTTGCATGGATCCGCGGATTGAAAGCCGGGAATCCAAAGGATCCGTTCACGATCGGCAATCACCGGATAAAGAGATCTCAGTTGACGGGGAAGTTTTCGGTTGATCCAAAAGTCGGATAGTTTCTGGCTTTTTCCATTCATTCCGATTGGCGCAAACCGTTCCCCCTTTTTGGCGCAGCGAATGATTATCGGCGGAGATATCTTCTCATAATCCATGAGACAGCAAAAAGGATCTTCTTTACTCAGCCGCAGTAAATCGGAAAAAGTTCCCGGCTGAATGATCTTCCGTTCGGCGTTAAAAACCCAAGGTCCAATTTGGACGGGCTGTCCTTCTTGCAGATGAATTGCCGCATTCTCATTTTCAAGCTGTGGATATTTTTCGAAATCCAGCGGCGCATCTTCACAAGCAACAATCAGCAGTTCATTTTCGCGCAGCAATTTGAGTTTTTCGGGGAATGAGATTTGGTCCACCCGTTTGGCATTTCGAAAGAATGTCAGTCCGCTTTCGACGGCATCGAAGCCGAAATCGCGGGCATCGGGTCTTAAACCAAAAGCCGCTTTCCGAAGAATCCGAGCTTGTTCAGCCGGGTGTGATTCTAAAAACAGATTGCGGTTTAAAACGACTCGAGATTCATTCGATAAATCGGGAAGCACTACTTTTCCCCAACTTTGGTTGATTAAATCGTCAATCCAGTCAAGATCTGTCTGAATCACCCGGGCGGTCTTGTTTATATTTTTACGGACTTGGGGGTTATATTCGGCTTCGAGTAGCGGAATGAGTCGATTTCGTAAGCGATTGCGGAAATAATGATTATCTATATTCGATTCGTCATTTACCGGTTGCAAGCCTTTTTCCCGACACCAACTCTCAATTTCCATCCGACTGATTGGTAAAATCGGTCGGACAAGGGGAATCGTCTTTGACCATTGCGGGAAAAAAGTCCTGGGTCGCATGCCAGCCAAACCATCCGGACCGCTCCCGCGAAGAAAATGCATCAAGACGGTTTCCGCCTGATCATCGGCATGGTGACCGGTTGCCACCGCCGCGGCTCCGATTTTTTCAGCTGCATCAAACAGGAACCGGTAGCGGCATTCTCTGGCCGCTTCTTCCGTTGAAAGTTTTTGCTTTCGGGCATAAGACAGGACGTCCTGTGTTCCGCTGAGATACGGAACCGACCATTCAATACAGATTCGCTGGACGAATTCCACTTCATCCGCTGCAGAAGGTCGCAGTTGATGGTTGAAGGTAGCGGCAGTCGTTCGAAATCCGTTTTCCTGCAGATGCCATAGCAGATAAAGACTATCTGCCCCGCCCGATACCCCAACTAATATTGAGTCACCGGGGATTATGCCGCATTCTTTTTCGAGAAATTCCAAAAAACGGATTCGATCAAACGGTTCCGGTTTCATTCTGCTGTTCATCAAATCATATTCACTTATAAAAAGGCGCCGAAATCAATCCGGCGCTCTTTCGATTTTTCAATTTCCGCCAACCGCTTTTAGATCAGATCAGCGAATAAACTCATTGGACCGATAATCAACCCGGTCAAAGTCGGCCCGGTGTGCGCCCCTAAAACTGGACTGACCGGCAACACTTCTTCAAAAATGACGTTCATTTTTTCCTGCAATTTTTCCTTCAGATATTCCACACCTTCCGGATTGATCCCATGAACAATTTGAGCGCGTACCTTCTCATTTTTGAATTTTTCATAATTGATCTCGACGATCTGCGCCAAAGCCCGCTTGAAATTGATCAGCTTTCCTGCGGTAACATAGGTTCCTTTCTCATGTTCCACCGCAATGATCGGTTTCACGTTCAGAACTTGAGCCATTAACCCTTCCAAATGACTGACACGCCCGCCATGAATCAGATAACGCATTTCTTTTAGTGTAAACATCCCATCGACCTGATCGCGAATGAGTGCCAACCTTTCCAAAATCTTATCCAATGGCCAACCTTTTTTGATCGCCAATGCCGCGGCTTGAACCTGCCATCCGAGCCCTGACGAAAGGGTCTTCGAATCCCAATAGGTGATTTTTGCATTGGGAACCAGCGCTCCGCCTACTTTTGCCGAATTGAGTGTCCCGCTCAGACCGGAAGAAATATGAATGGATAATATTTCTTCTCCATTTGCTGATAGCTCACGATAAACATCCGCAAAATCTCCCGCAGAGGCTTGAGAAGTGCTCGGATAGACATTTGTCTCGACCATCTTTTGATAAAATTCGGCGGGAGTGATAGGATTATTCTTATCATATGAAACCCCGTTCAGTACCAAACCTAATGGCACAATATGGATCGGTAAATCCCTCTTTTGTCCTTCTGAAAGGTCACAACCGCTATCCGTTACAATTTGCATCATCATTCTCCTTCTCCTTCCTCCCGAACCTTTGACAAAAAATTCGTAATTTCGAGCGGCATGGATCAATCTACTTATTTATATTTTACCTTTTCTTCCAAATTGCTGTTCTAACAAGTTAATGCTCAGATGAATCATGGTCGGACGACCATGCGGACAGGTCCGCGGATTCTGGCAGTTTTCCAAATCCCGAATTAAAGCCCGCTGTTCTTCATCGGATAAGATTTGTCCACCTTTGACAGCCATGCTTTTACAGACTCGGGCGGCGATCCGGTTTTCGATTTCCGCTTTTAAGGGCTCTTCATCTTCTTCGAAATCCTCAACCACCGATCGGATCGTAGCCGCCGGATTCCCTTTCTTAAAGATCGAAGGAATCGCGATGATGCGAAAAGCAGAAGGTCCGAAAGGCTCTATTTCAAAACCCAATTTTTCGAGAATCGGAATATTCTTTTCCAGGAGATCGGCCTGCCATGGGGGAAGCTGAACTACTTCCGGATCCAACAAAATTTGTGAGATGGATTCATCCCGCGGGCGATTCAACAATTCTTCAAAAAGGACTCTCTCATGCGCGGCATGTTGATCGATCAGATACAACCCATCCGGTCCTTCGGCAAGAATATACGTTCCGCCGATCTGACCAATCCAGCGCAAGATTGGGAATCGAGCGGTGACTCCGGCCTGTGAAACAAAGTTCTCCTGTCGAAAAAGGCGGGATGCATCGGCATCCGAATCCGCTTGAGCCAACCGGATATCCGTATTTTTTGTTTCATCCGTAGAATGAGAAACGGGTGAAAAGCTACTCGGCATCACATTCCGGTCCCCTGCCCATGTTTGCCATTGAATGGGTCTGCTTAATTCCGGTACGGGTGATTGTGACACCAGCCCAAAACGGACGGAACGATGAACCGCTGCAATCACTTTGTCCGCTGAGCGAAAACGAATTTCAGCCTTAGAAGGATGAACATTCACATCAATCTCTTCCGGATCCATCTCAATGGATAAAACCACAATCGGATAGCGACCG
>JALHEL010000181.1 GCA_022837205.1 Leptolinea sp. | reverse complement strand
CCCCTCGCCCGTTGGGAGAGGGTCAGGGTGAGGGAAGGATTCGGCGCGGGACGTACGCACCTCGTACCTCGGCGTGCTTCGCAAGGACGCCGTCCCCTACGTATGCTCTTTCGGGCATGGTTACAAAGAAGGGTCGGTTTGGAACCGACCCCTACGATATTTTGTTCAACCACGGGACGCCGAGGACGCCGACCCCTACACCGGATGAAAAACCAAATCCCCCTATCTACCTGCAATTCTACCTATCCACGCAAGCCGATTTACGGATCGACAACCGGAAAAATTTGTTCCCAGGTTCGCCGGTTTTCACCATAGCATAATGTCCTTCATATTCGACGACGCCCCATCCGATGGAAGCGGTAATAAACTGCAAATTGCTCTTCCAGGCTGTCTGCGCAATGAGATTCCAATTTTCTCCCCCGTTTGACGTTCCCAAAATTTCATAGGGATAGCTTGAACCGGGTGCTGCCGTTTTTGAATACCACCCCTGATAAATTCCATAAAAAACCAATGATCCCTCTGCAGCGGGCAATTGATAAACCCGCCAGGAATTTCCACCGTCGTAGGTCCAATAAAGCAGCCCAAGAGGCTCGGCCAGCTCACCTCCCTGACAGACCATTTTCATCCAGGCATACTGATAAAGATAATCCACAAATTTCGGCGGCGTCAAGCTGCATGAATATTGACGATTGCTTAACAGATCCGATGGAATGCCTTCGGCAAGATATTGCGGCAAAACCTGCTTATTCCAAGTGTTACCGCCGTCAATGCTATGCCATAATAAACTGCCGGGATCATCTTTGGCATTGCTGCCACTGATCCATCCTTCTGTCGCATTGCGGAATACAGCTCCGTTTTTTCCTCCTTTGGAAGGTAAGTTTACGGAATCCGGCGATACCATCAGGTTCCAACTTCTCCCGCCATCATGGGTAGTGAATAATCCGATATATTCCCGTTCTTCGGTTTTCCCCATTTTGGCGAAAACCCAACCTATTTGTGGATCGATAAAACGGATTTGTACATCCTTAAAATATTGCAGGGAATATCCTTCTGTCGGCAGAATCGATTTTTCCCAATTTCCACCGCTATCGGTCGTTTTCCATACGGGAATCTGATTGGTAGAAGACCAATTTTCATTGTCCCAATAAACCACCCAGGCTTGATTTGAATCCAAGAACCAGGCTGATATCTCTTTATTTTTACCGGCATTCTCATAAACCGCTTGAGAAGAAGATACATTCTTCCAATTTGCGCCGCCGTTGGTTGTTTTCACTATGATCTTATCTTGGCCGTTCGCAACCTTGCCGATTCCCCACCCGCTCCCTCCGTTGATCATCACTAATTCTAATATCTCGATCGGAACACTTTCACTGATTCGCGTCGGAGCGATATGAATCGGCGGGGTGTTGGTTACGGCGGGAAGAGGTCCGGAAGTATTTCGCATGACAAGTGTCTGGCTTTCTTTCGCTGCGGAAAGTACCGGTGTACCGGTCGCGATAACCGGTTGAAGGTCATAAACTTGAACTTTGCAACCGATCAGAAAGAAGATGCCGAAAAGCAGAATCGTAGAAACAGAAATATTCCGAAATTTTCTTTTCCGCATAAGCACTCCTTTTATCTTCTGCCATCCTTCCGCTTGACATTCAAGGTAACTATTTTCGTCGGGTGATTGAAAGGAAAAGGATCCGCAGGCAATTTCGCCCGGGATAAATCTCCGCCATAAAAAGATTCCGGTACCGGGATTCTCTCATCGATTTGGATATATCCGTCATCAAAAGCTTCTTCCAGCCGGTCCATCATCTCCGAGCCCGAAACATAAAGTGCATTGTTGATAGCGATGATCTTACCTCCATCCGCCACTAAAGGGCGAATCTTGTTAATAAGGTTGATAAAATTTTTTTGTAAATCAACAATGCCGTTTCGTGTTTTTGAATAGAATGGCGGATCCAAAATTACGATATCAAAAAGTTGCTCTTCTTTTCGCATAAGAGCCATAATTTTGAAAAAATCACCGGCTATGTTTTTATATCTTTCGGCGGAAACTCCGTTGATCTCGGCTGTCTTATGAAATTGATTAAGAAATTTCTCATTCAGATCCGTTTGAACGATGCGAGTTGCTCCGCCGGCTAAAGCTGCCATCCCAAGGCTTCCGGTATAAGCAAATGTATTCAATACCCGTTTCCCTTCGCAATGATCGATTAACCATTTCCGCAATAATGCGTTATCCAAATAAAACCCGCTGTCTCTGTTCAATTGTAAATCGATCGCATATTCCACACCCCATTCCCGAATTCGCTCATCCAAAGGTCCGCCGGATAAAATTGTGCCATTTCTTTTTTTGATATCGTCAGAAAAATGTTCTTTCAGTAGGACGTTTTTTATTCCGGGAATCATCGGATTCACCGCTTTTTGGATGAAAGCCAGCCAATTTTCGGGCGAAACAGTTCCTTCGGAATAAGATTGAATTACCAGTGTAGCTGCAAATAAATCAAGGCTGAAAGCCGGATTTCCCTCATAGAATCCATTAAACAGGCGACAGCACTGCAGGGGATCGGATAAAACCAATTTCCGGCGATAAGCCACTGCTTTTTGAAACTCCTCAAAAAAGCGATCTGATTCCAACAAATTCGTTCCCGTTGATTTCATCCTATCATCTCTCTCAAAAAACTTTTATATTCTATAGATTTTTTTGTTATCTCAAAAATTTAACCACAAAAACCTCATTCAAAATCGAATGAGGTTTATCAATTCGGATTGATAATGCTCAGAAGCTAAAATCGAATCGTCGTTATGATCATCGAGAAAATCAACAAAACAGCAATCACAATCCCTAAGATGCTTATCGTTCTGTTGCGCTTCTTCTTTGCGGCATTCTGCCGATTCTTTTCCTGTACCGCTCTTTCCTGCTTTGTTATTTTCTTTGCCATCTTTTTCACCTGCCACCCGGAAGCATTTATTCCGATCTCAGCTTCCTCGGATTATCCTCTTTTGACTTCCGCTTTTTCTTTCGTTTTGCTCGCGTGTGATTCCGCTTTCGGTTTTTCAACCGATTGAGAGCTTTCAACGGATTTCGAACCTTCCGTTTCGGCGGATTCGGATCCGGAGCTTTCTTTCGCTTCATGTTCGTGCGGTGAAGGCATCATTCCGGATGGTGAACGGTGATCGGTAGCGTAAAACCCCGATCCCTTAAACACGATCCCTACCGGTGTATAAAGCTTCCGCAAGGTATTTTTATGACATTTCGGACATTCGGTTAAAGCTTCATCCGAAAAATGTTGAAAGATATCAAACTCATAATCACAATTATCACATTGATAAGAATAAATTGGCATTTTCAAACCTCGATCATTCAATCGTATTGAAATTAATTTATCCTTTTATCTTTTTTTGTATTTTTGAATCAGCATAGACGATAAAAAAATCCAATACGCGTTCTATTATATCAAATTATCAATTTTCGTTTAATTTTACGACATGTTTTATCGTCCGGACGATCTCTGATATTTCTCTAATACATATTCCTTCATTTTAGATGTTTCATCAACGGTTTCGCTCAGACCGAGAATGAGGTATGCAAATATTCCGGATAATATTCTGTCAGAAATATACTCGATTTATTGAAACTCTTTGGCGATTTCAACGATTGAATCTCCGTCCAAATCACCGTTTATGAAAAACGTCCCGTTCTTTTGCCAAGCTTGATAATCGATGGAAATGTTCCCGTTTACCCGCATTTCGATCGGTGTTTCATTATTGATGGCAATATGTTTTTCGTCTTGATCTGTGTAAAGATAAAAATCGCCGCTGATCGTAAAAGTATTTTGCAGATATTGTTCCGTTTCGGCATCTTTTGCCGGATAAATATTGATCCCAAATCGACCTGTTTTGGGATTATGAAAAATTTGAATATCAACTTTCAAATTGGGGTCGACCATCCCTTTAAATAAAATATTCAAATCAAAACGACATTCTCCCTGTTCATTACTGATCACGAATTGAACAGTCGGTAAACGGTCCGGAAAAGCTACCACCTCGAAAGTCTCGGTATTGGAATTCCCCTCCTGTTTAGAATCTCCCGGCTTGTAAATGATATTCGGATACTCATAAGATTCCAATACATTCTGTAAATAGAGAACGGTTCCTTGTGAAGTAAAGCTGACATCAAATGTTGCCCAACTATGCAGATCAGGGGCATTCAACCACAGATAGTAAGGAAAATTTACCGGTAATTGGGCTGAAGTCTGCCGCATTGTCCGGTTGATCTCCAAATCGGGAATCTCCGCATACGTTTTTCCGGTCTTCCAGTCGTATCCCGTTTTTTGCCCTTCCGGATTTTCAATATACACATTAATTCCAGAATCAACTGTTAAACGATTGAATCCCGGCTCGGGCTGGGTGATTTGTGCGGATGAAACGACCGGACAAAAATCACAGACATATTGTTTGAGTCGTGAATTGATGGGAGCCAATTGAAAGGGATTGGAATTACCGATCCCTTCATAAACAATTTCCGATCGATCCGGGAAAGAAAGGGTTGTATAGGTCCATGAATTATTCGAGACGTCGATAATCATATGCTTTTCCTGATTCGGGTAATT